>JASHVU010000210.1 GCA_030044455.1 Acidobacteriaceae bacterium
CATGGGCATGACCCACATCCGGCTGGCAGTTGCCGATGAAGATTCCCTGCGCGGCGCGCTGCACACGGCCTGGAAGCTGCGTGTGGAAAAGAACGCGAAATCCGGCAAGAAAGTTCGGGTGCCCCCGGTCTCGACTTTGAGACCGGGGAAAGCAAAGCCCTCAGCGCGCCCCAAAACAAAAATCAACAAACATAAATGATCCTTTTCAGCCTGAGCGAATCTGAATCCCCATGGGAGGTACCGCATGAAGGTTGGTGTGCTTGGATCGGGAGAGGTGGCCCAGACGCTGGCGGCAGGTCTTGCAAAGCATGGGCATAAAGTGACGATCGGCTCGCGGTCGCCCCAAAAACTGGCCGAGTTCGCAGCTAACACTTCCGGTGTCACAGCCGGAACCTTTGCCGAGGCCGCCGCGTTTGGCGAACTCATCGTTCTGGCTGTTAAAGGCAACGTCGCATCTGAGGCGCTCGGGCTGGCCGGCGCCCAAAACCTCGCCGGCAAAACCGTAATCGACGCCTGCAACCCCATCGCCGACGCCCCGCCGGTCAACGGCGTTCTCGAGTTCTTTACCGGCTCGAACGATTCGCTCATGGAAGCGCTGCAGGCCGAGTTTCCCTCCGCCCGCTTCGTCAAAGCTTTCAACTCCGTCGGCGCCCCGCGCATGGTCAACCCAAAATTCGAGGGCGGCAAACCCACCATGTTCATCTGCGGCAACGACGCGGCCGCAAAACAAACCGTCACCACACTACTCGAGCAATTCGATTGGGAGACGGCCGACATGGGCGGAGCTGAAGCGGCCCGCGCCATTGAACCCCTCTGCAAGCTGTGGTGCATCCCCGGCTTCATTCGCAACGAGTGGACCCATGCGTTCAAGCTGCTGAGAAAGTGAAAACCGCAACATATCATTGCGTCAACGCGGCCCAGTTGGCCTTCGGCCTGCGCCCTCCGCATAATCCCCCTAACGGGTGATTTGACGTCACATAACTCCCGTGAGAAGCTTTCGTTACCCGCTCTGTCGCGATGCGGGCTTGCTTAGTTGATTGCCCACGAGGAGGCCCACCGTGCCTGCGCTGAGTAGAGAATTGCCGACCGCCGGCGCAGTTCCCGCAAACTCGGGCTTGCGTCGAGCTGCGGTTCGCCTCGGTGTTGTTTGTCCCATGGCAAACGAGGGAGATGAGGCAGTAGCCTTTTCGAAAGACGTGCTCGATCAGTGCCGAGGCTTCAAAGAAGTTTCCTTCTTCGCCGTCTTCGATCGGGTGACAACGGACTCCAGCCTTGAACAGATGCGCGCTCTGGAAAGCGTCGAGCCCCGATTGAAAGTGGTATGGGCGCCTGAAAACCGGTCCGCCGTGGACGCTTACCAGAGAGGCTATCGTGAAGCTCTGAACAGCGGCTGCGATTGGATTCTCGAGATCGATGCCGGATACAGCCATCTGCCCGGCGACATACCTCAATTCTTCGACGCCATGGAGCAAGGAATGGACTGCGTCTTCGGAAGCAGGATCCTTGGCTCCTTCGGAAAGAGTCCCCTGAAGCGGCGTTTCATCAGCAAGGGCGGCACTTTGCTTACCAACGCCGTGTTAGGAACGCGCCAGACCGACATGACCAGCGGCTTTGAGATGTTCACCCGTCAGGCCCTTCAATCGGTGCTTGACCGGGGTATCCAATCCAAAGCGCATTTTTTCCAAACCGAAATTAAGACCTATTGCCGAAAGATGCGAATTGTTGAAGTTCCCATCTCCTACCAGGTCGCCAGCCCGCGTCTCAAGCTTGCCGCAGTCAAGGATGCTTTTCGGCAGCTCGGGCGCCTTTTCAAGATGCGTTTAAAAGGCCAAATTTGATGAGTTCCGGTTTTGAAAGTCCCGCAAGCGTAGTGGTGACTTCAATCGCACCGCCCAACCCTGTCATGCGGGAACTGGCAAGCCAGTCAAAGTCTCGCGGGCTTTCCTTTTTCGTAATCGGCGACGTGCCCAGCCCATCCGACTTCTCGCTCGATGGGTGTGAGTTCTACAGCCTGGAACGGCAATCGGCCACCGGCTTTGCCGTGGCCGAATCCATGCCCGTTCGCCACTACTCCAGGAAAAACATCGGCTACTTGCTGGCCATGCAAAACCGCTCAAGGCTCGTTCTTGAGACCGACGACGACAACATGCCGCGCGCTGAGTTCTGGGACGAACGGGAGTTGCAGCCCAGCGCGAAAATGGTTCCCGGCGGCGGCTGGCGGAATGTTTACGCCTACTTTGCCGACGTGGATGTGTTGTGGCCGCGAGGTTTTCCCCTCGATGCGGCGCGCCAGAAACCGCCGCAGTTTGACACGCTGCCCGAAATCAAAGTGACCTGCCCCATCCAGCAGGGATTGCCCGATGGAGATCCCGACGTCGATGCGATCTACCGTCTCTTGTTCCCGCTGGATATCACCTTCCGCACCGACCGGCAAATTGCATTCGGCAGCGGTGCATGGTGTCCGTTCAACAGCCAGAGCACGGCCTGGTTTCCTCAGGCCTATCCGTTGCTCTATCTTCCTTCCTTCTGCTCGTTCCGCATGACCGACATCTGGCGCAGCTTTGTGGCCCAGCGCATTGCCTGGGCCAACAACTGGAGCGTCTTGTTCCGCGGCCCCGATATGTTTCAGGATCGAAACGAACATAACCTGATGCGCGATTTTGCCGACGAGGTCCCGGGATATCTGAATAACCGGGCCATTGCCGAAAAGCTGGACGCCCTGGCTTTGAAGAAGGGTGCCGAAAGCCTGGCCGCCAATCTGCTCATTTGCTACGAAGAACTGGTGCGGTCCAAATGGATCGACCCAAAGGAACTGGCCCTGGTTGAGGCTTGGAACAGGGACCTGGCCGGGCTTGGATAGGACCTTGCTTTTCTCGAATAAGCCGTGGCCGAAGTCTACCGAAGCAGACCGCGAAGCCAGCCAGGCGCCGCCGGTTCGATGGACTGAGCCGGTCATTCTGGCTGCCATCGTTCTTACCTTCGCGGCTATCGCAATATGGGTGGATGCTCACCGGACGCTGTGGTTCGATGAAATCGGCACAATGGTCGTCTCCACCCAGCCCAGCTTGCGCGAAATGTTTCTCGCCAGCCATGCCGACGGCAACCCACCACTCTTCTTTTTGCTCGCCCGCCTCTTTCTCACTCTGCCGATACCTCCCGAGGTCGCAATCTGCCTGCCGTCAATTCTGGCTACCGGCGTTACCGCAATCATGATCTATGTGTTTGTCAGGCGGGATACAAACAGCCTCTATGCTTTTCTGGCAACCAGCGCGTTTTACGGTAGCCCCTTCGGTTTGTTCGCTCCGCTTGAAGCGCGGCCCTACGCCTTGTTGCTCTGCTTTACCAGCATTGCCCTCTGCTGCTGGCAAGCTGCTGTGCGCGGACCTCACAAATCGCTGGCCACCGCGGGCGTTGCGCTTGCCACGTCGGCTGCCATCTTTTCCCATCAATACGGCGTCATTTATGTCGGCTTTCCTCTGCTGGCCGCAGAAACAGTTCGCAGTTGGCGCGACAAAAAGTTTCATCCTGCCGTGATCGCTGCCATGGCGGTCGGTGCGGTGTCGCTCGTCTTCACGTTTCCACCCATGCTCCGAGCCCAGGCAGGATTGCTCGAAGCCATCAAGCAATGCCCGGTTTTCTTCGCCCGTCCAAGTCTGGCATCGCTGTCGTTATACTCGCAGATGCTGCCGCAGTTCGTTCCAGTGGTCGCGCTGGCCGCCGCAATACCTGCACTCCTCGCTTATAGCCTGAAGACCGGGAAAAGCAGCCCCGGCAACCAGCGCCTTCGCCAGCCATCGATTCCCCTCGAAGACTCGTTCGCAGCGCTCGCGCTGGTTCTTATCTTGCCCGTCATGCTTCTGCTCACCTCGGTTGGAACCGGGTACTTCTGGGCGCGATATGCAGTCGGTTCCGTTCTCGGTATCGCCATCCTCACCGGATTGTTGATGTCGCGCGTAAGCCGGCGCCTGGTCGTGGTCGATAATCTGGCCATCGCGTGTGTCTTCTACGGTCTTGTATTCGGCGTATTTGGCATCTCAACCATTCGTCTCCCCGATCAGGTCATGGGAGCCGAGCACGATCCGTTTTTTCTTTCCGCCAGAACCGGCGAACCCATGGTGATTGCCAGTGCCGTTGTCTTTTCATCCACCTGGTGGTACAGCGATTCCAAATTAAGAACTCAGATTCACTATCTCTCCGATTTGAGCTATGCGGTCAAGAATCCTGAGTTTGTTTCGGAGTATTCGCTGGCTCTGGAACAGCCATTCGGCGCACCCAGGATCGACGACTATCATGAGTTCCTTTCCACGCATCGGCAGTTTCTTCTTTATTGCGTTGGCACGCCCAGGCTTGAGTGGACAAAGGATCGTTTGATCCACGAGGGATGGAATCTGGCGTTGATCCGGTCGGAAGGATCGAAAAAGATCTATCGCGTAACCAGAACCAATTCCTGACGC
>JASHVU010000211.1 GCA_030044455.1 Acidobacteriaceae bacterium
TACGGATACATCCTTTACCGCAAGGTCATCGACGCGCCTGTTTCAGGCGATCTCGTTCTCGACCAACTGCACGACTACGCGCTCGTCTATGCCAACGGCGAGCTGCTCGGAACGCTCGACCGCCGTCTCAATCAAAACCAGCTGCACGTCGATCTCACCGAACCCAACACCCGTCTCGACATCCTCGTCGAGAACACCGGCCGCATCAACTTTTCCCTCGCCATCCGCGGCGAACGCCAGGGCATCACGAAACAGGTCACTCTGGCAGGCACGCCTCTAACCGGCTGGCAAATCTACCCGCTTCCCATGGAAGATCCCGGCAAGCTCTCCTTCCGCATGGCCGACTGCTCCGGCCCTTGCTTCTATCGCGGCAACCTTAAGGTCGATCAACCCGGCGATACCTTCCTCGACACCAGCGCCTTCACCAAGGGCTTTGTATGGGTCAATGGCCATCCGCTGGGACGCATCTGGAATATCGGCCCACAAAAAACACTGTACCTGCCCGGCGCCTGGCTGTACGCAGGCAACAACGACGTGATTGTCTTCGATCTCGAGGGAAAGCCGGGCGGAAGTATCGAGGGCAAGGCCGCGCCGATTCTGGATGCAAAGGCTGCGCGTTAATGCTGCAACAGCGCAGGCCGTAGCCTGAAAAGCGGAGCCTATGTCTCCTGCACAACCACAGGCTCTGGCACTCGGAGCGCTACAGCTCTGGCAACCTGCTTGCGTTCGGCGACTCGCTCGCGCCAAACCAGGATTGCATAACAGCAAAGGATGACCATCAGCGGGTCAAGTACGCGCATGTGGTACGGTTCCGGGTGGGTAAAGTAATACATCACCGGAAAGAGAATCAGGACGCCGCCATACCGGATTGCCTCGAAGCGCTTCCGTCTCCACGCTACTCCCAACCCGATCAAGGTGAGCAACGTGAGCGACGTGGCGAAAGGAACATTCGCGGGGTCGGTCGGCTCCATTGCCAGATAATCGCGATGGAAGCTCCAGAAACCCGTCCACAGATAGATCGCACGGCGGGCCGACATCCACGTGTACCACGCAGGATGCGCCTCAATGAAAGCATGCGCCTGCCGGCTCTTGTGCTCCATATACGCAACTTCGCCCATGCGGTTGTAGGCGGCCAGCTCGTTTGCATCGTGGAGTGGATGAAGCTGGTCGCTCGTCCAGCGCGTTGAGTAGCCGTTATTGCCCATCCACAGCTCGAGTCCCATACTGTCGCGCATCGGAATAAAGCGATGGAAAACGAATGCGTTGCGAATGAACCAGGGCGACAGTGCGGCCACAAGCGCAAATGCAGCCACCAGGCCGGGAAGGAGCCAGCGCTCCTTCTGGTGCGCCAGCCGCCACCCAGCCAGCACTGCAAGAAACGGAATCACCGTCAGAATCGACGGCTCCGTCAGCCCCGCGAATCCGGCAAGCAGTCCGAAACCCGCCCAGAGGCCGAGACGTGGCGAACACTCCAAGCGCTGCGTGAGATAGATAAGCCAGAGCAGGCAAAAGATGAGGAGCTGTGTCGACCACGCCCACGCAGCCGCAAAGTAAATGCCGTAGGGCGAAAACGCCCATCCCCAGGCAGCCCACCTGGCCGCGCGATCTCCAAAGCTGCGCCTCGCAATCAGGAATACAGGAATCGACGACAATGCCCCAATCAGGCAATCGAACGCATGTGCGGCAAAGATAGACGCCGCCGTGTGTATGCCGAAGATCTTGAAAAGAACTGCAACTACGAGGGGGTAGACGGGCGGCATAATGGCCGAAAGCTGGTGCGAAGCAAAAGGGCTGCCGAAACCACGGCCTGCGAGCAGCGCCTCTGCAACGTTGCCGGGTTCCCAGGCGTGGATGTGGTTGGCATCCATCAGGTCTTCGAAAAGATAACGGTTGAAGGGAACAATGGCCAGCCGGAGGACGAGTGCCGCCAAAACGACAAAAATCAGCAATCGAATGGTTGAGGCCCGGTTCGAGTCACGAACATACGCAATCGGTTCTGGAGGCATTTAGTTTCTTTATTGTATAGTTCGACGTGCTGAATGCGGCAGGGAGTACTTGCCGGTTGAATCTTAGGAATCTGTTGAAAAGCTCTTGGCCTGAACACAAATCGTGTCGGGGTACTGCTTCAGAGAACCCGGAAAAGCTCGCCGGGACAGGGTCTTGTATCAGGGCGCGAGTTTACTCGCGCCGAAAACGCACCAAAATGAGCCCGGGCTTTAGCCCTTGCCTTATGACTTCATGAGCTTTTCAACAGCCTTTAAGAAGAATGAATTCGATTGGAACAATCCGCGCAGCCCCTTGGGACATCAAGGCTTCACAAGACCAGTGCGTCACCAAAAAGGAGCGGGATTCAAACAACTTTGGCAGCCTTTCGTCTATCCTGAGACTGTAACCCCGGAGGTCCACGGATGTTTTCCCCCGCCGTAAAAGCCCCCGTAGCACCCAGTTCCTCTGAGCAGATTGCCGACGCCCTCGTAAACATCGGCGCACTGCACGATCTGCCCTTTGAAGACCGTATGTGGCTGGCGACGCATGGCCGCGAGGTATGCGTTAGCGCAGGCGAGGTACTTTTTGAGGAAGGCGCGACGGCCGATCACATGGTACTCATCCTCAAGGGGGAGATTCACGTGCGGCGCCAGCACGGCGGGCCCGTGGCGCTGTTCATCGGGCGCACCGGGCAGATGACCGGCATCCTTCCCTTCTCGCGCATGAAGAGCTATGGCGGGCAGGGATTCGCCGTGTCGCCGGTTTGGGCGCTCCTCGTCGCCCGCACTGAGTTTCCTGCCATGCTCGAGGCTATCCCCTCAATGGCGCAGCGCGTGGTTTCAACATTGCTTGACCGCGTGCGCGAAGTGACGCGTATTGAGCAGCAGGCCGAAAAGCTGTCCGCATTAGGCAAATTGGCCGGCAATCTTGCGCATGAGCTCAACAATCCCGCGTCTGCCGCTCAACGTGCCGCGGCAACCGTGGTTGAGGCAGTCCAGGCATACCGCAGAAATCGTTTCAGGTTCATCAATCTCTGCCTGAACCAGGAGCAGATTCACACAATTGAGGCGTGGGAGAGCAAGGTGCTCGACCGGCCGTTGCCCATGCCAGGTATCAATGAGCAGCCAGGCGCCCTGGACTACCTGAAACGCGAGGAAACTGTTCGCGGATGGCTCACCCAACGCGGCTGCGCGGAGGCGTGGGAAATAGCGCCCGAACTGGCTGAGCAGGGAGTCACCGTCGCCGACCTGGACGAACTGAGCTCGACAATTGGTCCGGCTCAGATTTGTATCTCGCTGCAGTTCTTTGCGCGCTACCTGCGTTCGTCGCGGGCCGCCGATACCTTGTTGATTTCCGCGGCCCGCATCTTCGACCTCATCGACGCCGTAAAAGACTACTCCAACATGGATCGCGCACCGATCCTCCAGGTCGACGTACCCGCCGGTCTCGATGCCACGCTGCTCATGTTCCAGTCGCGGATGCAGCACGTCAAAGTGGAACGCGACTACGAAAAAGGGCTGCCACGCATCAGCGCTTATAGCGGTGAGCTGAACCAGGTGTGGACTGCGTTGATTGAGAATGCGCTCGACGCTCTTGGTGCCGGGACGCCCTTGGACGGGTCTTCTTCTGTGGGAGAGGAGAAGGAGGAAGGCACACTCCGCATCACCTGCCGAATGGAAGGCGACATGCTGCTGGTTGAGATCTGGGACACCGGGCCGGGAATCCCGCCCGAACTGCAGGAGCGCATCTTCGAGCCATTCTTCACCACCAAGGCGCCAGGGCGCGGCCTCGGACTTGGCCTCGATTACGCCATGCGCATCGTGCGTAAACATCGCGGACATCTGAGCGTGAAATCGGAGCCGGGATCAACCTGCTTCAGGGTGCGGCTGCCGCTCGATCAGCTGCAGGCGTATTGAGAGGCAGCTATCAGCGCTCAGCTTTCAGCCTTCAGCTGTTGATTGCCGTGTCAGATCCGTTCGAAATCGGCGAGGTTTTTGAGAAAGGCGCGAATTCTCAAGACTCGTGAGCAGAATCGACGATAAGGAGACGTGATGGCAGATGTTGTTGAATCAACCGCGCGGCCAACTCTTGCGCCCCTGCTTTCGGTACGACAGGGCAAGAAAGCAGTTGATTTCTATAAAGCTGCGTTCGGTGCAACTGTGCTGTCTTATGTTGAGTCCCCCGACGGAGAAGTCGTGGCTGAGATGCGAATTGGCGCGTCAAGTCTCTGGGTGGCAGACGAGTCGCCTGAGAACAAGAACTTCAGCCCCGAAAGCCTCGATGGATCCACAGCGCGCATGGTGCTGGTGGTTGACGATCCGGATGCGGCCTTCAATCGTGCGCTTGGTGCGGGAGCGACCATCGTTTACGAAGTTGCCGACCAGCGCTACGGCTGGCGCGTCGGCCGCCTCGCTGACCCCTTCGGCCATCACTGGGAAATCGGCAAGCCCCTCAGCTGAAGTTCTCAGTTCTCCGCTTCATCGCGGCGCGATTCGCCCCATTTTGCTCTGGTGGCTTTGCATTCGAGTTGAGTGGATGGACCGTTAACGCACCTTCTAAGTGGCTGCAGCCCGGAACCGGGTGGCCGAGTCGACGCGACCATCCGCAAAGCGGCGACCTTGGGAAGTACCGGAAAGGACATAGCAACTCAGAAAATGCCGTAGACTGGCGAGCGCATTGCACGAATCGGCGAACTATGCGAATTACAAATCTTTAGTCCGCATTTCTCACCAGCCACGAAAACCCGTAGCGCCGGGCTCCCCGGGGCCCCCAACGAATGATTTGTATTCGTTGGGGTGGTAGCCCGGTTGTCCCTGCGGGTCTCCAGGCCCGCAGACGTCTTTCAAAGCACCGAATTCGCGCTATGCGCACACCTGTGAGAAAAACGGGTAGCCG
>JASHVU010000212.1 GCA_030044455.1 Acidobacteriaceae bacterium
CCCGGGCACAAGCGAACTCGCCGGCCAGATCGTCGCACGCAGCGCAAGCCAGTGCGGTCTGCCAGCTGGGGTTTTTGCGCTGCTCTTCGATGCCGGCACCGAAATAGGCGCCGCGCTGGTGCGGCATCCTCTGGTGAAATCCGTCGCTTTTACGGGATCGCTGAGAGCAGGCAAAGCGCTGATGGATCTTGCTGCCACTCGGCCGGAACCAATCCCTTGCTACATGGAGATGAGCAGCACAAACCCATTCATAGTCCTTCCCGAGGCGCTGGAGACCCGCGCTGCGCAAATCGGGAAGGATCTGTTTGCATCGTTCACGCTCAACGTTGGCCAGTTCTGCACCAAACCCGGTCTCGTTTTCCTGCCACGCAACCCGTCAGCGGATACTCTAATTGCGGTGCTTGCAGCCCAGGTTGAAGAGGCTGGCCCGTCGCTCATGCTCACCGAGGGCATATGCCGAAATTACTCGTCGGCGCTCGCCGCCCGCACGGAGCACCCGGGAGTCAACATTCTCGCTCAGTCCAGGTCCTCCAACGGCACTGACGGGGCCTGGATCGCGCCCACTCTGCTTCAAACAGACGGCAAAGATCTGCTGCGCACCCCCGAATTGGCGAAAGAGGTTTTCGGCCCCGCTACACTCATCGTGCGCTATAGAGACCGCGAGGAACTGCTTGCTCTCACTCGCGCCCTAGAAGGCCAACTGACGGCGACGCTTCATGCATCGGAAGGCGAGCTCGCTGCGCACGCCGATCTGGTGGCCATTCTTGAGCGCAAAGCCGGACGGCTTATCATGAACGGCTATCCCACCGGCGTGGAGGTGTGCCACGCAATGGTTCATGGGGGCCCCTATCCGGCGACAAGCGACAGCCGTACGACTTCAGTCGGAACGCTGGCTATCCATCGTTTTGCACGGCCAGTCTGTTATCAGAATTTTCCCCAATCGGCGCTTTCCGACGAACTGAAAAGCGAAAACCCTCTTGGAATATGGCGCACGGTTGACGGCAGGCTTACTCGCGATCCATGGTAGATGCGGTCCTATTTGCTGCCCTCGTTATCGCATCGGGACTTTTTGGCCCCCGGACGCAAGCGATAGCTGGAGGATAAGCGTGTGCCCGGTTCTCAGTTCCCGAACCGGCAAAGACTCGTTACGAAGGATGCGGAGCCGTCGCGAAGCCAGCCATCCAGTTGCGAGGGTTCTTTCAACTGCTGACCTCGGGAACGCTGGACAATTACGTACCTGCAGTTCAATTCGGGCACAGCGGTCATATCCACCCACAACTTTTCAAACTGTGCAACTGGAAAGACGTCTTCCTGACCTTTTCCCCAACGCTTTTTTACATCTTTGAGCGCGACATATGTTGGCATTCGAGAAGCCATCGACCTGACAGCGGCAGTGACCTTTGCGCTATCCTTCAGAGCAATGCGGTCCAATCCGAAAACCTGCAAGAGTGCGTCTATATCGATCCAAAACGTATTGGAGTTGTAGTAAGAGAGCTCGAATTCCAGCTCCTCATAAGGAAGCGCCATCCCTTCAACAAGGCGAATATGTCCGTCCACGCGAGCAAGTCCACCGCCGCGATCATCTATTCTGCGTGAAATAACCTCCACTGTCATTTTCGCTTCCCTAGTGATATGGAGACCCAGCACGTCGGGATCGAGATTCGCTCCCACGGTGTCTACGTTGTGGACCATCAGGTAGCGTAGATTCGGTCTGTCATCCAGCATTTTGAGAAGCAGCCCGTTCAGCAACAGATTCGGTATCTCGTACCAGTGTCCAACTGGGTGAAGGCACTGAAGGGGAAGATTGTCAATATAGTCTGATCCTTCGCCGCTTCGCTGAGCCCAGTCGACCAGGGCTGCGCGCGAGCTGGCCCGCACCTTCTCGGCTTGTGCGTCCAGTCGCTGTTGTGATGTCTCTTCCCAAGCAAAATGGAGATCACGCACCATGGGCACCATGCGCAGGCCTACCGAACGTCCCCGAGAGAGATATAAAGGACCTTCGTAACCATAATTCCCTTGTGCCAACAGATGTTCCTCAGTAGGCTGATGCGTCAGATAGCTGGTTGTTACAACATGCGGCACTGTGTACCCGAACAGCTCCGCAGTGCGTCTGCTCTTCGCGAAGTGAACTTCGAGGAAAGTGCGATGCCTGTCGGCGAGTCGACAGAACGGGCTCAGCCCCTTGACAACCCCCGCGCCTTTGGTCCAGCGGCTGCCCGCGCCTCCAGCCAGCGTCACCACGGCCACTTGACCTGCGGCAAGCGCCTCTTCTCCTTTGCGCCGCAGAGACTCGGATACGCCGTGTCTCGCGTCGAGCATCTGGTCCGGTTTCACATCTTCGATGCTGCTTGAGATTGGCAAGCGATTCTGGGCGAGTCCGATTTGGCCTGCTCGCAATGCACTACGGATTCGTTCGTGTTGGATGGGGTCGAACCCGTTCTCCTTAAGCACGCCGTCCAGAGTCTCGCCTAGTTCACCATTCTGGTAGTCCTGAGGAAGCAGGCGCTCGAGGAGTCCCCGCATCCGGTTTGTAGCTCCTGACCCCTGGTGGCAGGAAGCACTGAACCGCTCGAGGTCAGTCCTTTCGGCAGGCGAGATGGATCGTTGATTCTTTCGCAAAATCGACGGAAGAATGAGGTTGTAGTATCCGTCGGGGAGCATGGCAGCGTCTCTCAGCAATTCGCAAAACGTCCCGCGATTGTTGATCGCGAAGTCGTAAACCACCGGCTCCATTGCAAAGGGAACTCCGCTGCCCAGCCTTCGGCTGACGTTGCGCATGATCTGCTGAAGCCGGTCCTGCGCCTCCTGTTTCCGCGCCGGGTCGAAGATAAAACCCATTCCCCCTCCAGCCATGCCGCCGAGCATCCAGAATCCCCAAAACGAATTACCGAATTCCGATCTGACATGCTCAATCAGCATCTCTGTATAGAGATTGGTTGCCCAGGGAATGATCGTCTGCACCGGTCCAAAGAAGTTGCGTTGCGTCGCATCGCCGATTCCGCGGACATTCCCGGCGTACAGATGCCCGATGATCTCATCCAGCAATTTCCCGGCTTGTTGCCGGCCGATCCACTCTGCTTCCGACCGCAAAAGATAGCGTTCCGTGACCATCTCAAGCAAGGGCCCGACATCCTGGGCCATGCCGCCGTGCACCAGGACCAGACTGTCCTGGAGCCGAAGCCTTGTATTGTCACTGATTTCTTCTGGTGAGAATATGCGATGGTTTGGCAATAGCCTGCCTCGGCTAATGCCATATTCGGTGTCTCCTTTTGTTGCGACAACTCCTTCGATCAGCTTGATGCCAGGCCAGACTCCTCCGGAATCCTGCCAGCCCCCTCCCGATCCTCCAAGCCATTCGCCCAGAATTGCGCGCGCTGCGACCAGACGCCGCTCCGGTTCGGTGAGCGATCCGGACAGAGAAGATGTCTGTCCTGTTGCCCGCATACAGACAGCGATCAAAGAAGCAAGCAAGTTAGTGGATACCGCAAGACGCGAACCCTTGGGAATGTCGTTGACTCGACTGACGATCTCGATTCCAAGTCCTTCTTGCTCGAGTAACCGGCGCAATAAATGGCGCAAATTCTGGCCGGACGATTCCAATCCTGGCGGAACCAGCCCGGACGCGATTACGGCTGCTTTCAACAGCCCAAGATAGTCCCGACCGAAATCGAACATCTCCTGCAGTTCCGAAATCTCTGCGCTGGCGTCCAGATCCACGCTCACCAAACGCAGCACCGGCCTGTCGATCACCCGCAGATAGGTCTCGATGGGTGGCTTTGGCTCCGATACTTGAGATCCACGGACGGACAGGTCGATGGAAACATTCAGAACCCGCGCCCATTCCGGCAGGTCCATGCCCAGGAAGAAAATGTCGCTCCATCCACTGTGGCTTAGGTCCATGCGAACCGGTGTCAACTCGCGGAGTATCGGATATGGGTCTCCGGACTCCCGCTCAAGAAGTTCCTGGCGGATTCGCAGGGCGTAGTCGTCGAAATGGCCGGTGCGGAACATCCACTGGCTGCCGCGCACCGAGCGCACACTCAGCCGCACCTGGTCGGCGAGGGTCTGGAAACCCAGACCGCGATAGGCTGCGGCGAGTGAGCTGCTTAAAGCGTCACTTAATCCCTCCTTCCTTGCGGTTGTCAGGAATATCCTGATTGCCTCTTCGTAGCGGCGCTGCAGCAGCTTCTCATAACCGGAAAACGGAATCCGCGCTTCTCCGGCAAACTCGTGCCGGGCAGGCAAGTGAAAGCGATGAATCGCATATAGGAAAAACAGCGCCCGAACCCGCTCGTAGAGGTTCTGGCTCGATTGCCGTTGCTTCTCAAGGTTGTCAACCTCGCTAAGCAACTCTTTCGTGCTTGCACCTCGACAAAATGCATCGAGCGATAGATTGCGAACTTCGGGATCGTCCGCGGTAATGATCGACCAGAGAGCGCTCAATCTTCTGCTCCTTGTTGTCCGCGCAAGTCGCGGGAAGCCAGAACGTTGAGCAGCTCGGTCATGACCTGGTCGCGATCCTGGCCACTGAGGGCAAGTGCCAATTGAGCGGTAAACAACCCATACTTGACGCCAACATCAAACCGACGGCCATTCTGTATCATGGCGAGATACTGCTCGCGTCTGGCCAACTCATTTAATGCAGCCGACAAATTAACTCGCGCATTTTTGTCAGCTTCAAGCATCTCGGAGATAATCTCGAAGACCTCGGGCGTGAACACATGCATGCCAAAGAAGCACAGGTAATGTCCACTGCGCAGCCCCGGCACGGAGAGTTGCTGTTCCGCCTGTGTCGGAGAGGGCTTCTCCAGCACTGACTCCACTCGATACAGTCCAGGCTTGCCAGAGATTAGGCGCCCTCCGACCGTTCCGTATAGTGGAAGTTGGCTTTCGTGGGTTACCTGAACTCCTGAAATCGCCGAATTCTCTCGAACTGCCGCTTCAACCAACTCTCTTGCGCAACCATTATGGTCGCGATCGACGTAGATGTGGTCGCCGACAAAATGAAGAAACGGCTGGTCTCCCACAAACTCTCGAGCGCAGAAGACTGCATGGGCGTAGCCGCGCGGCTCCCTCTGACCGATAAACGTCAGCCGCGCCGGCTGCTCCGATAAAAGTCTGGAATAACGCTCTTCATCTCCCGGCCACACGACGATGCAGATGTCTTCGATTCCGGCGCTGGTCGCCTCTTCAACCACCAGGCTGAGCACCGATCGCTCCTTACCGTGCTGATCAAAGAGCGTCTGGATCGGCAAATTACGCTGTTGCTGCCGTGCAGCGGTAACGACTGCTTTGCTGATTTGCATGATCAATCCAATCCTCGTAATTCAGCCGTGTCCACAGAATGCAAATTCACAAGTGTTTCCCATTCCTTCTGGAGACATTGATTCTAAACGATAGCTCAAGACTTGCACGTCTATCACGATGTGGGGATAACTCAAACGACCTGCTTCTTACTCTCATTCGACCAAAACCGAATTCAGAAGATGATCACGCGCCGGGTAAGTTCAGACGCAGTTCGACCCCGAGGCGCTCTCGCACGAAAAGCTCCCCAGGAAAAGGAGAATTTTTTAAGAAGGAATGTGGCAACTGCCACGCAGGGTGAGCGATCAACGGCCGCAACGAAAGCCGTCTTGCCTGTCCGCGATAGCTCCGCCATTGCTCGTGCAGTAAAGG
>JASHVU010000213.1 GCA_030044455.1 Acidobacteriaceae bacterium
CAATGCAGGATTAGAAGACGCACGCCGACGCGCTCAGTGCTATCCCGTTTTTACCTGTGCGCGCAGTTCTTACCCGATCGAGTGAGTCAAATTTTCCCGCCATCGGCGGCTGAGCCGCGCAATTCCTTTGCCTTCAATCCGGCTCGATTTGGACCGCAGATCCCTTAGGCCCTCAGTCCCTGCTTTTAAAACAACAACGGCCTGAGAACTCGCGTTCCCAGGCCGCTGCCGGTGATCTGTTGGGATTGGACTGAGGCGATCGCGTTTCAAGCGAGTGCCAGAGCCGTTACGGAGAACCCTCCGTACGGAGCCCCCGGCGACGGATCTTTGTCGCTGGGGTGTAGCCAGGTCTTATTTGGAGCCGGAGACGCAAAGCCTCAGGCCTCAGTCACCTCACGTACCGTACTACTTGGTAGATCAATCTTCATAGGCTGGATCATCCTCCTTTCCCGTGTAAACCCAAAGTACCCGAGGCCGGGTTGGGAGTCAAGAGAGACTGAGAGGAGCGTCAGGCGCCCAGGGCAATCGCATTTGGAAAGTGAGAGACAGAACCAGTATCGGAAGGTCATGGCTTCAGCCGTGCCGAGAGCAATGGAGTGGGCGAAGAGGCCCCGAGGGAAGTGGTATCTGCTTCAAATGATCCCTCAGGGGCTAAAGCCCGGTACGGTATCGACCCATTTTGCGGCACGGCTGAAGCCGTGCCCTTTCAAAACTAATTGAACAATTTCAAATGCGATTGCCCTGGTCAAGCGCCTACTTTTGAGGGCATCCTCTTGGCCCCCGCGGTAGTAATCATCGCAACGCTCGCCAGCACGCATGCGCTGCCCAGAATGGTGCGCTCACCCAACGGCTCGCCGCCTGCAAAATATCCCAACAGCACTGCCACCACGGGATTGACATACGCGTACGTTCCCACCTTGGTGGGCGAGTAATGCTGAAGCAGCCACACATAGGCCGTAAAGGCAACAATCGAGCCGGCAACCACCAGGTAAAGCAGCGCCAGCCAGGCGCGGCCCGAAACCGCTGCGGGATGAAAGCCTGCAAACTCACCTCGCATCGTGGCGACCGCTGCCAGCAGCACTCCGCCGGCGAGCATTTGCGCTCCCGAACTCATGGTCTTGGCCTGCGGGAGCGGCAATTTGCGCGAGAGCGCCGAAGCAAGCGACCAGTTGATGGCGCCTACAATTAACGCTACGGCGCCAGCGCGATCAATCGGCTCACCACCCAGGTTCAGCGACCGCAGCACCAGTACAGCCACTCCGCAGAACCCGATGCCCAGCGCGAGCCCTAATCGCAATGTCAGCCGTTGCGTTTGCAGAATGATGATTTCGGCCAGCGCCATGAATGCCGGAATCGTGGCCATCATCACGGCCGTAATGCCCGATGGCACCCGTTGCTCAGCCCAGAACAACAAGCCGTAGTTCCCGACAAAGATCAGCAAGGCGAGCAGCGTCGCCGATCCCCACTGTTTGGCCGTGGGAGTTCGCTCGCCCTTGACGAGCATCCACAAATACAGCGCGAGACCCGCGGCCAGAAAGCGCATCGACGCGAGCAGAAACGGCGGTACTTCTTCGACACCGATCCGGATGGCAAGAAACGTGGAACCCCAGACGAAGTAAATGATTCCGAATGCAAGCAGGGTCTTCCACTGCGAAGTCTCACTCGTCGCCAGACTCATCGCGCCCCCCACGCCCGCCGCGCCGTCCCTATTCCCTGTCTTTCTCGTTCCCTTATTCCCTCGATCCCCTGGTCTCTGCTTTTTACCAACTGTGCAGCCATTCTTCGTCGCGGCCGATGCGCACCCGCGTGTGGAATAGCTCGCTGAGCCTCTCTTCGGTCAGCAGTTCCCCGCGCGGGCCATCGCCCACAATCTCTCCGCCACGCATCAGGATGATGCGCTCGATCTCAGGCAGAATGTCGCCGAGGTGATGGGTCACCAGCACCAGCCCCGTGCCTTCTGCTGCAAGCCTGCGCAGAGTCTCGCGCAGCTCGCGCTGCGCGGACAGGTCGAGCGCATTTGAGGGCTCGTCGAGAAGCAATTGTTTGGGCCGGTGCACCAGCGCCCGCGCAATCAGGATGCGCCTTTTTTCGCCGGCCGACATGGCGCCCACCAGTTGTTCCGCCAAATGCGTCGCTTCCATGCGCTCAAGCGCCTCAGCGGCGCGCGCGCGCATTTCATCCGTCACATGCAGGTTGGGCCACAGCGTCGATGCGGAGAAGAAACCTGCCACCACGGCATCGATCCCGCGGGTTACCGCAGTACGTTCGCCAGGCAGATCGGCACCCACTACGCCGAAGTGTTTGCGGAGGTCGGTCAGGTCCCAGCGCTCGCGCCCAAAGATGCGCACCCTCATGCCCGGTTCGACCACGGGATAAATCTGACAGGTGATGGTAAGAATCAGGGTCGATTTTCCGCAGCCGTTCGGTCCCAGAATGGCAACATGCTCCCCAGTGCGAATGCTGAGGTTTACGTTGTGCAGCACGATCCGATCGCCGCGCGCCACATTCACCCGGCGCAGCTCGAGGAACTCCGAGGCGGCGTTTTTCGACGCTTTCGCGGCTTCCTCGCGCATGTCATTCGATTGGGGTTCCAGGCCGTCCGACACAGGCTTCACAGGTCCCAGATTAACCCATTGATTCAATCCGAATTCCGGCATCCACGAGACAGTTGTGCCTGCCCGCGATACACGATTCCAGAAAACCATCCCTCAGGGGCTAAAGCCCCGCTCATTTTGTCGATGCTATTGGCACGGATGAATCCGTGCCCTTTCAAATCTGCGACTCTTATGAAGTTTTTCCGCAGCCTGTTTAACCGCGTCGAAAACGATCGACAGGCTCGGGGGATCTAGCATCTGGGTCGCT
>JASHVU010000214.1 GCA_030044455.1 Acidobacteriaceae bacterium
GCAGAACGGGAAGGTACGCTGCGTCCCGGACAGACTGTAGTCGAGCTCACTTCAGGAAACATGGGAACGGGGCTGGCTCTGGTTTGTGGCATCAAGGGCTATCCGTTTATTGCTGTCATGTCGAAAGGCAACTCAGAGGAGCGCGCCCGCATGATGCGAGCGCTTGGCGCACGAGTGGACCTGGTCGATCAACTCCCGAATTCTGTTCCGGGGCAAGTCTCAGGCGGTGACCTGGAACTGGTAGAGCTGGAGGCGCAGCGAATTACAAAGGAGCTTGACGCCTTCCGCGCCGACCAGTTTCATCGCGAAGGCAACTTGCTGGCGCATTACGAAACGACCGGTCCGGAGATATGGGCGGCAGCGAACGGAGCAATCGACGGATTCGTAGACTTTGTCGGCTCAGGTGGCACTTACTCCGGAGTTACTAAGTTCCTGAAAGAAAGAAATCCATTGATTCGCTGCTTTGTTGTGGAACCAGAAGGCGCGGCCGCCGCCGCGGGTCAACCGGTTACCCAGCCCGAACACCCAATTCAGGGAGGCGGGTATGCGATGGGTGATCTCGAGTTTCTGCGCGGCGCCCCGGTCGACGGATACATCCAGGTTTCAGGAAGCGAGGCCCGCGACGCAGCCCGAGCGCTGGCCCGGCACGAGGGCATCTTTGGCGGTTTTTCTTCCGGGGCAAATGTCGCAGCCGCGCTACGCCTGCTGCAGTCCGAAATGCGAGGAAAGACCATCGCGGTCGTGATCTGCGATTCCGGTCTGAAATATCTATCGACAGACTTATGGACGTAATGGGGTCTATGGAAGATAGTTTGATGGGCAAGCGCGCAGCGACGCCTATGAAAGGCGCGGTTGGCCACCCTGTTCCAGCAACTGAATTGTCAGAGAATCTCAAGATCTTCGATACGCAGACGATCGTTGCAGTCCGTGTTGCAAATCGCATCCAGCATCCCGCCGATGCTGGTGGGCGCGCGGTCGGATTCCAGCGTCACGCTCTTGAGAAATGAAATTTCCGCCTTCTCATTGGGTCGAACACAACCCCAAAAGGGCGCGAGGATTGATCGCAGCCAGGGCCTCAAAATGTTCTATATCCATGCGTTGCTGTTTGTGACATAATTTGCTGATTCACTTCTCTGTCACTTCAGGATGCCCTCCAGTGGAGCATGCAAGGGCAAAAGCGGGTGAGCGATACCGGGTCGACCGCTTTCTTCCCCAGGCTTCAGAGGTCAAATGAGCAACATCAACGGCAAAGTCTACGCGATGAACGCGATCACTCCCATGAAGCCATGGAAGACATGGATTGTGCGCGTTATTCTCTTCCTCCTCGGGCTTCTAAAGTCGTTGCGGCAAACTGTGATCGATCTGTCCTTCATCGAATTCGCGCGGTGGGTGGTCTTACCGCGCGGAGGATTCCCTTTCCTCGGCAATGGACAGAAGCGGGAAGATCTAAGGTACGACTATCTGCTTTTCTTCAGCAACTTCAATGGCACATGGAACCAATACATCGACGCCTTCTCCGCGGTCCTGAGCAAAGGCCTGAACCTCATCTGGAACTGGAGCGAGAAGTTTCCCGGCTCGGTACCGGTCACCATCTTCAAGGAGTACATCGCGCGCGTTCAGTTCGATACGGACTACTACTACACGGCATATCCCCACGCGACGGCAAATGACGTCAAGTCAGCTCACATCGTGCAGTCCTCGCTGGACAGTCTCAGTTTAGTCGCGGGCCAATGCAGCCCCGAGCAGTTTGCCGACGCGTACCTTCAATTCGTACTGCAGGTCCAGACTCACCTTGGCGAAACAGGCGATGCACCCATCGCCGGATAGAGGAATCAGCCATGCCCAACAAGAACGGCAGTGTTTATGGACTGACGATTCTCTCCCCGATCATCGAAGATAAGAGTGCGACGCCCTCTCACGATCTGCAGATCCGCAACTATCTTGCCCATCTTTCCACCCGGGAAGAAAGCCCCTTCGCGCAGGCGCCGGGCACGCATCTCGCGCGCCTCGTGGTCATGGACGACGTGATCTATGTGGGAGCGCCCGCATGTGAAGACCATTTGAAATCAAAGTATCTGATCTTTGAGTCAAACTGCGATGGCGATCTGGACAGCTATCTCTCCGGACTTGCCGAGAATATTCCCGACCATCTCGATGCGGTGTGGAAACACTGTGTCGGCTACCCAGGGGCTGTAAACCGCCCGGCCTTCATCAACTATATGAAGGCATGCCAGCTCGATACCACTTTTTTCTTTGCTGCCGTCAACGATAAGACCGTCACCGAGACATTGCGAGCGCTCCAGACGCAAAACGCCGTTGCGGACTTCATTGCAACCCACCAGGGCGTTGATGCGGTCACCTTGCAGCGTGAGTTCATTGAGTTCGTGGCACATCTCAAAGCGATGCCCCCTCCCAAACCGGGTTCCATGGGTCCTCACCGCGATATCAAGACAGGCGGGCGAAATGAGTAAGCTCAACGAGACCGACATTCAGGGCTTTGTTCTGCGCGGCTACAACCTGCCTGTCGCCCGGTATCTGTTTCTTCGCTTTGAGGGCGCAGCGCGTGCGCGCAAGCTGATCGGCCGGTTGCTCAGCGAGATAACTACGGGCCAGCGCTGGGACGGGGTCAAGCCGCAAAGCACAGTGAACATCGCATTCACCCATCGCGGCCTGGAGCGCCTGGAACTGCCGGACGCCACGCTCCTGAGTTTCCCAGTCGAATTTCAACAGGGAATGAGACATCGCGCAGAAATTCTGGGCGACTGCGGCGTGAACTCCCCCGACCATTGGGAAGAAATCTGGCGGGAAGACCGCGTTGACGCCTGGATCGGCATCAACGGCGTTACGGGGGAATCCCTTGAAGCTCGCTGCGCCGCAACCCTATCCCTGATCAATGAAACCGGCGGTGCAACGGCTATCTCATCTCAGGATGCAGCTGCGGTGGTGATAAACGGCAAGCCAACCACCAGCGAACACTTCGGCTACACAGACGGCTTCGGCAATCCTGACTACCTCGGCATAGAACGAAGTACCCAGCCCGGCCAAGGCAAGCTCATGCCCAACAGAACGTGGGCGCCGCTTGCGACCGGAGAGCTCTTGCTGGGATATGCCGACGAGGCCGGAGAGTTGCCGGTCGCTCCCATACCACATCTCCTGGCCAGCAACGGCACATTCATGGTCTATCGCAAGCTGCATCAGAATGTGGCCACGTTCCGCGCCTATCTCGATAAGCAGTCGCTGCTTTATGGCGGCGGAAAAGAAAAGCTGGCGGCCAAGTTCATCGGACGCTGGCGAGACGGAACACCTCTGGAGCTTTCGCCCGACCATCCCGATCAGGCCATCGTCCAAAACTCGAACCGCAACACCGATTTTACCTACGGTGCCGATGCTGAGGGCAACCGGTGTCCCATAGGCGCGCACATCCGCCGCGTTCATCCGCGCGATGCCTTCGGTTTCAATGGACAACTGATCAACCGGCGCCGCATTACACGCCGCGGGCTCCCCTATGGGCGTTTCGTTCCCGAAGGCGAACCTGTCGACGATACTGAAGAACGCGGCATCATCTTTATGGTGCTGAATGCGAGCCTCTCGCGACAGTTCGAGTTTGTGCAGCAGCAATGGGTTCAGTATGGCAACGATGCTCGTCTCGGCAACGACAAGGATATGCTGCTCGGCAGTCACGGGGGAACTGGACGATTTGTTGTTCAGGGCGAGGCAAGGCCATCAAATCCTCCTTTCGTTTGCAGCAACCTGCCTGACTTCGTTGAACTGCGCGGCGGCGACTATTTCTTCCTGCCGAGTATCACCGCGCTGGGAATGATTGCGATGGGCCTGGTCGACCCACGTTAAATCGAAGCTGAATGAAGGTGCTTCTGGCGGGAATTCATAACGGAGCCGGTCAACTCGTCCACATTGTGGAGTTCACTCGGATTTATTCTTATTGGCGTACATGATTGCTCAGGCGAACCACCACGGGCTTGTCTCCGAGCGGTATCGCGTAGGCTCCACGCACTCGTTCATATTCGCCTTGAGGCGCAAGCGTGCCGACGCCTTCAATCCTGGCCGGCTGATCGATCCGCAGTAGTGCCGTGGGAGTGTATGCGTCAGCGGGCGCGAAAGTGATTTCCACTTTGCTGGTCGCGACATCGAGTGATACGCGCTGGAACTGCCCGCTATCGAGCATGAGCCAAAGCCCGAGCGGTTCAAGGTAAACACGCTGCCGCTGGCTGTCGAGCGGCGAGACGGTCACCGATTGGCCTGAAACCTCGACATTGCCTCCGAAGGCCAGCCACCCGAACTCCGGATCCTTGGCAAGATAAGTGCCCGTGCTCCATGCATGGCCAAAGAAGTTCGGACCGTAGTCACCGCTATACGGATCGAATTTCATCATGTCAGGGTAACTATGGAATGCCGCCGATGCGAACCCGTCCTGGTCAATTCCGCTGATGGCGCCCATAGTGCCGCCATAACCGACGCGCAGCAGGTAGAGATCGCTAGGATCGCGCCTGTACGCATCGAGCACCGGAATCGCGTTAATCCCCGATCCATAGTGGTGCAGTTGGCGCTCCAGCCGCTCATACTTTCCGCCGTACAAAAAATCCCAGTAGCGGCGTGCGCTGCCGTTGTATCCCCAGTTTGGGATCGTTGGCATGTATCCCTTGATCGCATCCAGAGTCACCTGGGCCTTGTCATTCATGCCGAAGTAGCGCGTCCAGGCGTACACCTCTTCCTGGCCGGTTGAGTCCCACGGCATTTCGCTGCCGAAGGGGAAGGCAAGCTTTTGCCATACCTCGGCCCGCGCGCGCATCGCGGCCTCAAGTTTGGTAGCCTCTTCGGTCATTCCCTCACGGTGCAGATCGTCAAGCACTGCCACAAACACATCGCCTTCCATCTGGCCGAACTGCGCCAGATCCTGCGCATAGCGAGTCATGGCCATCGTGGTTTCATAAGCCTGCGTCAAATACCAACGCCAGTCGTGGTGCGTCACGAGGTCCTGGTGATCGCGTGCCAGCCGGTAGAGCGCCCAATACGCCGCTACCACGTGGGGATAGTTGTAGGAGCGCCCCACATCTTCGCTGGCTTCCTCGCTCCAGCTCTCCCATGAGTGCCAGTTCAAATCGCTCCGGTAGTAACCGGCCGGCAGCTTGTCGGGCTGGTAGTAGAAGAGACTCTTACGCACTCCGTATTCTTTAGGGCCGTCTTTGAACTGGATTCCGCCCCACAACACGTGGTCGACAAAGTCTTCGAGTTGCTCCACCTGATGTTTGTCGGGGCGCACGTACTCTTTCATCGCCGCGGCCAGCCAGGAGCCGGCGCCGGCCTCATCGCTCAATCCTGCGATCCACACGCGGCTATCCTGGGTCACAATCGCATTTGCCTCGCGGTCGTAACTCATCACCGACGGCGCACGATGAAAAGGGTCGTCCTTTTGATCGAACCACTGTTTTGTGAAGAGGAAATTTCCCAAGTCGTCAATGGCTTCAGTCTCAGGCTTGATTACCTTGTATTGAACCGTCTCAACCAGCCCATCGGCATAGGTTACGGTAAGCCGCGCGCGCCCCCACTGTTTGCCGCGCAACGTGTAACGCTGCCAACCGTGCGGCGTCTTTCCATCGGCCTCAATCTCGATTGCGCCCGCAGGTTCCACCGCAATGGTTTTCACCGGCTGCGGATAATCCAGAAACAGGCTGGCATCAATATCTTCCGGCAGTATGTAGCCCGGAATGCCTACGGCCACCGGCCGGTGCGCTTCCGCCAACGTCTTTTCGATTGACTCGATAGAATCGGCCACCAGGAAGCGCAAACCTATGGTGCGCTCCTCACCCGGCTGCAGCACGATGCTGGTTGCCGGATTCCACTCCTCCACATTTTTCCACTCGTTCTGCTGGTATGCCGCTGAGGCCACCATCCACTCGTAAAAGCCTTCGAAGGTCATGCTGCGCGGCGTGGCATCGTGAAACAACTGTGCCTCACGTCTCCGCCCGCGCGGGCCTTCAATCGGGTTGTAGGCCTCGAAAGGTGTTTTCCCGTCAGGAACTACAACCAGCGCGGGTCCGTGCCCGTTGAGCCGCGTCACCTGCACATAGCCGGCGTCGAGAGCAATCGACGGATCAGAAAAGCTGCACACCGCGTGGGCTGTTTCAAGGTTCTTGCCGCTCAGAATATTGTCAAAGATCAGCGGAATGCCCAACGCGCCAATTTCAATGGCCGTTTTGCCGGGATTGCCGAGTGTAAAGCGCAGCGCCAGCTTGCCGTTCACCACCGCCCAGCTACGGGTGACTTGGAGCGGGAAATTCGCTGGAAGTGTCGGGCGCAGATCGTCTTTGCGCAGTTCGCCGGGACCGGTTGGCAGCTGATTTACAGGCTGGCGATCGAGGGCGGTTGAATAGCCTTTCCACTCACTGGTTCCCACCTCGCGCAGGCGCAGATCAAGATCGCCCAGATGGTAATACCCGTCGGTCGAACGCGCGGCCAGCAACTCCGACGGAACGAAATCGAAGCCGTTGCTGTCGTTCGGCTCAAGCCCGGCTACGGTTCCCGATGATTTCACCAGGCGCAAATTCAACTCCGGCGTCTGGTAGCTGGTCAGTCCCTGGTCGAGCATGGGGCCAAGCCTGGCATCGCGGCCTGCGGGATACCATTGTGAAATTCCCGGAGTACCCAACGCCGCCATTGCTACAGCAGCCGATAACCAAGCTGTTTTGTTCCGGTATCTCAAGAAACCGTCCGAATAAGTTCACTTAGTAACTTTGTTGTCGTCTTACTTACCAGCTGCCCCGCTCACCAAAGATATCGATCACGTGTGCCAGCCGCCTGCAGCCATTCTCCCAGTTAACAAACAGCGCGCGCTCCAGCTGATCGGCATTGCCTTCGACCAGCGCGGCAATAACCTCCTCATGTTCCTTCACTGATACATGCAGTTCGTTGATGATGGAGCTCGCATACAGCCGCCAGTAACGCTCCGTCTGCGGCTCAACTGCGCGATGCATCGCTTTCAGCCTCGGGCCCGAGCCGGCGGTGAGGAGCAGGCGATGAAACTCGTGATCGAGGTCGAAGATCACCGGCCCATCGTAGCCGCGTTCGCGCGCAATTTTGTCGAGCTTTCCATTGATGGCTGTCAGTTGCACGGCCAGAGTCTGGCGTTCCCTCTCCGGCAACAACGCTGTGCGCCTTCCCGCCAGTCCTTCAATTCGCCCGATGATCGGATACAGTTCGCTGGCGTCCTCCTTCGTTAACGGTGCAACGATCATTCGCGACTTGCTGCCGTTTCGGTACTCAAGCACATAACCCTCGCGTTGCAATAAATACAGCGCCCCGCGCACCGGCGTCCGGCTCATATTCAGGCGATCAGAAAGGTCCCCCTCCACAATCCAACTGCCCGGCGCCAGCTTGCCGTGGACGATCAAATCGCGGATCTGCTGAAAAGCCAGGCCCACACTTGTTCCGTGCTCGGCCTTCACGGAGCTTTTGCGCAGGCTTTCGGTGTCCTTTGTAGTTGACGTTGCCATTCGGCTTCGCTCTCTGGCTGTGATCGGCGCCGGAGACGGAATCCGGCGTTCCCCGCGTTCATTTGTTGCCTTACGCCGATACCGAAAACAGTTGTGCAGTGAGCGCTTCGTCACCGGCGCCGACTGCACAACCCTGATTGTTGTCTAGAACCGGAGATTGCCGCGGATTTCAACGTTTCTCGGTCCGTTGGCCGCCCCAGAAGTGGTGCCGAAAGTGTAATCCTGAACACCCGTATCCATGCCGGCCCAGGCCACATGGTTAAAGGCATTGAGGAATGCGGCCTGAAGTGTGAAGTTCATCTCTCTGGGGAGCGGCACCACCTTGGTGATAGCCATATCCGTATTAATCCACTTCGGGTCGTGCAACCACATGAGTGTTCCAAACTGTCCGGCGGTAAAGTTTGGACCGATGTACTGGGTGTTGGCTTGTCCTGCAGTGGAAATGTACTTGGGATCAAAGAGGGTCTTCAGCCCGCTTCCGGCAGGACCCGAGCGGACACTGATCTGTTTCTGCAACTGAGAGACACTAACTCCATTCAGGCTGACGCCGCCATCGTTCTGGTTCACGGTGTTGGTTCCACCGTAAAAGAGATGCGGATCGCCGGTTTCGCGAGTGAGGATCGTACCCACCGTCCATCCGCCGATGACGACATTTGCAATTTTGTTGCCGGCGAGAAACGGCTGGCCATGGCCGAAGGGAAGATCGTAGCTGCCGCTGAGATGAAATACCTGGCGGATGTCGAAGGAACTGGGGAAATAATTCAGGTGCTTGTTGCGCAATGTGTAAAAGCCGGGGGAGCTGTTGCCGGAGTTGTTGTTTCCACCACCACCATAGTAACCAGGAGTGATGCTTCCCTGCACGTTATTCTCCAGCGAGTGAGCCCAGGTGTAATTGCCGTCGAATTGCGTGCCATGGTTCAGTTTCTGGCGGAAGTCTACCTGCAGGGCGTTGTAGTTGGAGTATCCGTCATTGGTCATCTCTTCGACGCCTACTGTGCCGGCCGCGAAGGGGTTCACCTGGAAGAAGTTGATGGGATAAGTTCCGGTGGCTGGCTGGCCAACTACGTTACAACCCGTGAAAGTGGAGATGAGAGAGCAGAGGTAGCTGGGATTGCCCGCCAATGAATCGGCGAACGCGCCGGCTTGGCCCTGTTGCAGCCAGGTAATGAACTGGCCGTTGGTGTAGTTCGAGGCCGCTCCGGTGGCGGCAAAGGCCTGATCAAAAACCGGTGTGGGGTTTGATCCCTGGAATGTTGTTCCCCCCGAGGCGGCCAGGTTGGCTTGCGCGGCAGTGAAATTCTGCAGGAACCCGTTCTCAAAGATATTGACCTCGTTGTAATTCTCCCCCAGCCATTGGTCTCTTGCAACATTGCCAACATAGCGCAACTCAAGCACATTGTTGGGGCTGAGCTGGCGCTCGACGCCCACCTGCCAGGATTCGACATATGGTTGCTTGATTTTGGGATTGAAGGTGAGATAGCCAGTGCCGCTGAACGACTGGTACGATTCCGGAATCACAGATTGGAAGGGCGACGGCGAGGTTGATGCGGGCGCGGGAATAGCGCCGCCCAGGTTCACAGAGCCGGCGTTATAAAATCCCGGACCAGGCGTGCTACCGTTCGGAGCAACCGGGTTGGAATAGTAGTAAGTATTGAAATTGGCGCCGTTGTTGGAACCGAAATTCCAGAAGTTCTGTGCCCCCTCGGTGTAGTTCTTGAATGTATAGCTGGCGCGTATGACGGTTAACCCGTTGCCGAAAAGCTTGCCCAGCCGCGTGCCCGGTTCTCCTTGAGGATTCCATGCGAATCCGATATTGGGCTCCGGATGTACGTAGGTGGGGCTATAGCCCTCAGGATGGGGGCCTTCCACTGGATTCGGGTCGCCTCCCAGGGTGCCCGGCTTGAAAATCGCACCCGCTATGGTAGGACCCCACAAATCCTGCACCGAGGGGTGGGTATAGAATCCGGTTTCATCTTTTGAAGCGCCGGTCAGGTCCCAGCGCAAACCGGCGTTCACCGTAAAGTTAGACTTGAGCTTATAGGAATCTTCAATGAACAGCGCGGTTTGGTTGAGCCGCTCGTGCAAATCGAAGGAGATTCCAGTCTGAAACTGCTTGGTGTACGCATTGACGAACTCGCCGAGGCTGTAGTAGGTCATGCGTCCGGTCAGAGTTGCGTAGAGCCCTTGCACATCCCCTACCGCAGAGGGCGGCGCATTGGGAGAGAGTGAGTTTGTCAAAGCATTGGTGACCGGATCTCCAGATGCGATGTAGTTCACTCCGATATAAGGTACAAACTGGTTGTTGTAATAGTGATCGATCTCTGTGGTGCTCTGGACGCCGAAAGCCAGCGTATGTTTGCCATGCTGCCAGGTAAAGTCGTCCTTCACGCTCAGGACCGGATACAGGGAGCCTCCTTTCAGGCTGTTGAAGCCGTTGACTCCGCTATTGAGGCCAAATCCAAAAGCCAGGTCGCCCTGCTCGACCATGGCGGCAGTGGGCGTCCCTAACCCCTGCGAGTTATAGGTAAAACCCGTGTAGAGATATCCTACCCGGAACGCATTCACGAGATTCGACTTGACAGCCCAGTCAAATCCGGTGACAACCTGGTAGTTTCTTTCCACGTTGCTATAGGCCTGGTTGGCATATTGAGGGCCAGGATAGGGAGGGCCTCCAGCATTAATGTTGTAAAAATTGCTCGCATTCGCTGATCCGCTCAGACGGAACTTCTGGTTCAGGTTATAGTCGAGCCGCAGCGTGGGGTATTTCTGAACCACCGACCCTTTGTTAATAAAGTTCAGGTTCTCGTGGTTGATATCCACGGGGCTCAAGGTGGCACCGGCCAATTGATACGTAGATTCAATGTTTGAGATGTCTGTTGCAATCAATGAATTGATAGTGCCGGGACAGTTCAAACAACCCGCACTCGCGCCGGCTTGCAGCACGTTATCAGTGACCGGCGTGCTGGAGTTGGTGGGATAGTACGAATAGATGCCGGAGAGCGCCTGGGCGGTGCCCACCTGGGTGACGGCTGTAGAGCTGAAGGGCTGACGGAAATTCGACAAGCTGGCGAAGAAGAATAACTTGTCTTTGAGAATCGGCCCGCCGACGCTTCCCCCAAAATCGTTTTCGAGCAGAAATCCCCGCGGTTGACCTACGTCGTTGTTGTAATAGCTATTGGCATTCAACCAATCGCTGCGGTAATCCTCATACAACTGGCCATGGTATTTGTTGGTCCCGCGCTTGGTCAGGAAGCTGATGTTCATGGCCGCAGTTCCGCCCTGGCTGGCATCCAGTTCTCCGGTCTGCACCGTCATTTCCTGCACATCTTCCAGACGGTTGGTAGTCGACGGGCCGTCGGCATCGAATCCACCACTCTTAAAGCGGTTGGTCATAGTGGAGAAACCATTGGCGCTGATGTCGACCGCTCCGCCAGGAAGGTTGTTGAAGTCGTTGCCCACGGCTCCGGGCACCAGGAAGGCCAAGGGGAAAAGATCGCGGCCAGCGATCGGCAAATCGTTGATCTCTTTTAGATCGATGGTAGTGGAAAGCGTGTTTTGCGTGGTATCGAGCAGCGGAGTCGAGTCGCCCGAAACCGAAACAGTTTGCGCAGCTGCACCAACCGTAAGGGTAACTTTGAGATCGGTCACCTGGTTGGTCTGGATCGTGACGGTTGGATAGACCTTGGTGTTGAACCCGTTCTTGCTGACGGTGAGGCTGTAGTGGGCGGGGTTGAGAAAGGACAGGACCGCATTGCCTATCCCGGCGGTTGTTGCGGTGTGAACGTCATTGGTTTCGAGATCCTTCAGCATGAGCTGAGCTCCGTTCACGACGGCCCCGCTGGGATCCACAACGGTGACATTCAACGCACCGGTTGACAGGTCCTGCGCCCTGGCTATCGGAGACGTCGAGACCGCGGCTAAAATCCCGAAGGCAACGATTGTGCCTGCAATCCGAACCATTTGCTCCTTCAACGTCATCGATCCACCTCCATCAATCTCTTTCGATTTCTGTTTGTCATTCGCCGAAGCTTCATTCTGACCACCATTCGAGCTTGGCGCCCGCAAGAGCTTTTGCCTGGCCATGCTCTGTCCTCCAGAACTTAAACGCTTATTCCCAAAACCAGGGGCTTTCAGAAAACGTTTGCGATAGGGTTATTTGGCAATTCGGGCCGAGCGTCGGGCGCCTCGAATCTCCGCGTCTTTAGAAAACGCATTCTCAGACCGCTTATGGGATGAAATTATGTATTCGCTTTTGTATTTAACGCAAGAGTTTTTTTGCTCATGCTCGCTTCTTCATTCTTCCTTAGGGTCTACGCCGCGAAAATGGTTGGCGAGACAGAGAGACGGGAAGTAGCCGAAGCGATCACGATATGTTATTGATTCGTCATTGTTTATGGGGTGAAGATTGGTCGGAACCGGCCTCCCGATTCCAGTCCGGCGTGGGCTCATCCAGCAAATTGCGGACAAAAAAGTCCATCAGCCGTCGTTCCCCATAGCGTCCGCCGGCCCCATGTCCTCCGCCGGGCACTTCGAGGAAATCAAAGTCCTTGCCGGCCTTGATCAGCCGATCGACCACCTGCAGCGTTGTGGACGGATCGACATTTTTGTCCATCTCGCCCATCACCAGCAACAGTTTGCCTTTCAGTCGCCACGCGTTGTCAACATTCGACGACTCGGAGTACCAAGGCCCCACCGGCCAGCCCATCCACTGTTCGTTCCACCATATCTTGTCCATGCGATTGTCGTGGCTGCCCGAGTTGGCCACCGCAACCGTGTAGAACTCGGGATGAAACAGCAGTGCGCCCATCGCGTTTTGTCCGCCTGCCGAGGTTCCGAAGATGCCAACGCCCTTCGAAATGTCGTACCACGGATACTTTGCCGCAACCGCCTTGTGCCACAGAATACGGTCGTCGAATCCCGCGTCCTTCAAGTTGTGCCACGCCACATCGTGAAAAGCACGGGAGCGATTGTTGGTGCCCATGCCGTCAATCTGCACTACAACGAATCCCAACTCGGTGAGGGGCTCGACGCGCGGGGAAAAACTCTTGGGCACAAATGAGCCCTGAGGCCCCGCATAGATGTCCTCAACCACGCGATATTTTTTCTGCTGATCGAAGTTGGCCGGCCGGTAAATCACGCCCCAGATTTGCGTTTTGCCATCGCGGCCCGCGGCGTGAAATGGTTCAGCCGGCTTCCAGCCCGCCGCCACCAGTTGCGAATCGTCGGCCTTGTCCACCGTCATTACCAGGCTGGCGTCTGCGCCGCGGTGCAACTCCATCACCGGCGGCAGGTCGAGTCGCGAATACGTGTCAACGTAATACTTTCCGTCGTCGGAATAACTCAACGAATGATTGGCTTCAGACGGAGTCAGCGGAGTGAGGCCCGTGCCGTCAAAGGCGATCTTGTACCCGTGCACATAGTAAGGGTCTTCATCAGGATTCATGCCGCTGGCTTCAAAGTAGATTTCGTGGTTGGCATCGTCGACACGATCCACCGCGCGCACCACCCAGTCGCCGTGGGTGATCTGCCGCTCCATCGCGCCCGTCTGTCCGTTGAAGAGATAGAGGTGCTCCCAGCCGTCTCGCTCAGATGCCCAGATCATCTCTTTGCCATCATCGATGTCGTGGCGATAGTACTTGCCGTGGTCGTATTGATTGTTGATGAGCGGCTCGTAGTTGATAAAAGTGTTGCTGGTTTCTTCGATTACCGTGCGCGCCTTGCCGTTGGCCGCATCCACTTCAATCACGCGGTACACCTGGTGGCCGCGCTGGTTGTACTCAAAGGTGAAAGCGTGCGAATCCTTCCGCCACTTGAACCTCAGCATCTCGTAAGGATTGGGGAACAGCGTGTTGTCGATCGGCACTTCCTGTTTTGTGTCGATCTGAAAGAGCACCGGCTGATAGAGCGCCAGCACGTCGCCGGGCTTGGGATAGACCATGGTTGAAGTCTCAGGCTGCAGCTGATCGGGAGGGGACGACTCAACGTAATGGATGAGCCGCCGATATCCCGGCCGGATGCGATAAATGGCCAAGTGCTTTGAATCAGGCGACCATTCAATCGTCTCCACAGCGTAATAATTGCCCTCAGAGCCGTCTTCGCTCAGCATGACCGTTTGTTTTTTTGCTTCATCCGGCGCTACCTTTGCCGGGCGTATCGCAATGTTGTAATTCTCAACAAAGGCCAGCCATTTGCCATCGGGAGAAGTCAAACCGTGCTCCGCTCCGTTGATGGCCTTTGGCGTGGAATCGTAGCCTCCGTCATCGTCATCGTCGTCTGAAAAATCCTCAGGCCGGGGCAGTTTCTCGCAGGTATACGCCGTCAAATCGCAACGCCAGAGTGCACGTGCGTGCATGAACCTGAAGGCTGATCCGCCTTCTTCCAGGCGCAACCCTTCAAACGGCAGCGCCTCGGGCTTGATCTCCTCGCCCAGCGCCTTGCTCAGCACCCCGGCGAGCCGCGCAGCGTCGAAGGCTGGCTTGATGGCCTGGGTGTCAGCGTCCACAAGCATGAACTCGTGGCCGCCGGAAACGGTCCGCCGATAGGTGAAGCGATCGGTTCCCTCAATCCACTGCACATGATCGGGCAGATGCTCAACCAGCCCGCGATACTTCTGCTGAATGTTGAGCGCGCGCTCATAGTCCGCAGGGGTAAGCTGCGCGGTCGCGGTTGCTGTGAGCGATGCCAGCAAAAAGAGAACGCAGGCAACGTTTAATTCCAGTCGCTTGAGCTCGGGGCAACGCAGAGACAAAACGCCGCTCCTCTTCAATGAGAGCTGTAGCATCGCGAATCATCCTTTCGAGAAGTAATCACGCCGAAGCCACGCAGGTTCAGGCAGCTACCTGCACCGGCTTGCCATTCACGCTGAGCGATACCTCAAGGTCAGACCACGTTTCCTGCAAGTGATACCGACGCCATGGAGCAGCCTCGTCGCGGGCATAGCAGCGATCATAGCCCGATTTTGCCATTGCGTACAATTTTGTATATCAGACTATCTGAGATCTGCCGCGCCACTGCTCCAAGCCTTTCCGTCACAGCTAAGCCCTCATAACTCAGCCGCTCTGCGCCCGAACCAAGGCTCTTTCCAGCCCATCAAAATACGATGTTGTATACAATCTGCTGTTGTTGTATAACTCAATCGATGCGCCGGGGCCGGGGACCGGTGGCCGCTTCTCCTGCGAATCATAGCCCGCCAAGACAAGCTGAATGCCCTGCGGGAAAGACCCCGTTAAGCCCCGATTGCGCGGCGGAATCGAAACTTCCCATTGTCTGGAGGAACCGATGAACAGAAGGCGTTTTCTTCAGAGTGTGGCTACCGGCGCCTTAACTCTCCCTGGCATTGTCTCAGCCGCTGAGCCTATGTCTTCGTTCAGCGGCGTCGGCAGAGATGGCCTGCGAGAGCTCCCCGCCGGCGGAGCCTCGGTTGAAGGCCACACTTTGCTTTCAAGCTTCAGCCGTCACGGCGAACAATGGAAGGTCTACGAAGATCTGCGCGTTCGCGATGGCGCCATCACCTTTGTGTCTTCGGCAGGTAAGGCGCGCATCCTTTCAAAGACTGCCGAACCCGTCTTTGCTGAAAACGGTCCGCAGCACCTGGGGCTCGAACTAAAAGACATCGCAATGACACCTGAAGATCTGCTGGCGCAAAAACTCCTTGCCAACGGCGATCCCGACGAAGACACAGTGCGCATTGCAGCGCCGCCGATCGACTCCGCCAGTCGCGGCCCGCGCTCTCGCGCCGGCTGGAACACGATTGTGGGCACGCGCGAGTGCAGCGACACCATGCCCGTGTATCCGAGCGGCAATACCCGCACCTATCATCCGGTGCAGTTCTTCCACGAGTTAATGCAGCAACACGCCGACAAGCGGTTTGAAGGTCTGGTGGGTGGATGGACGCCTGCCGTGCGCAAGATTCTTCCCGCCGACGACGGCTCGTACTACGAAGTTGTTGTGCTCGGCGATGTGCTCGCCAAAGACCGGTTCATCGTTCAAACCTGGCATCGCACCGCGCACATCAATGACGGCAACATCCTCGACGCCGTTTACGGCTATAGCTATGTGCCTTACACGCGCCGCCGGCAGCCGCCCAAGCCCGAAGAGTTCTACCTGGGGCTGCTTGAATTTGCCGAGTATTGGGATCGGCTTCTCCACGATCTAGTTCCCATCTCGCTTCCCGACGCGAGTTGGACCAACATGGCTGCTCACGCCTTTGTGAAGGAGCAGATCGTGCGGCCTGGTGGCGTTTATCCCAAGTATGGGGCCGTCGATCGCGATTACTACGGACCGGAATACGACGGCTTTCAGGACATCTTCACCATGTCACTCTATGCCAACCTCGAATGCGGCCGATTCGAGCAGGCGCACGACGTTTTGGACAACTACTTTTCTGATTTTGTCGACGCAAAAGGCATGATCAACATGCGCGGTCCTGAGACCGCGCAATTCGGTCTCACGCTCTCACTTGTTGCCCGCTATTCGAACTACACCCGCGACCAGGCTTTGCTGCTCAAGCATCGCCGCAAAATTGAAGCCGCTGCCGCATTGCTCCAGGAGTTGCACGAAGAATCGCTGCTCCTGCCTGCATCCGATCCCGGTCACGGTCTCATCCACGGCTGGTGCGAGTCCGATTCGTGCCTCATGCCCGATCCTTCAGTCTGGTGGAAGCCGTACTTCGCCAACAGCGCGTATGCCGTTCGCGGCTGGCGCGATATTTCAGCGGTTTGGCGCGGCCTTGGCTTTGACGGCGCTCAAACTCTCGCCGCATCCTGGTCGCGCAGCAGCACTCAGTTGCAGGCAACCCTCATTGAAAGCATTGATGCGCATACCAAGCACGAGATGCAGCCGGCCTACATCGCTCCGCTTCCCGGCGCCAAACTCACCTTCTGGGAATCGCTTGGGCAGGAACACCCCAGCGAACAGCAGTGGGTGCACCGCTGCTATGCCGAGCTGCTCGAGGCCGGCGTGATTCCCGACCGGCAGGCAAACATCGTGATCGACTGCATGCGTTCCTATGGCGCCACCACGCTGGGCATTGTCGCCAATGTCGAGCATCCACATCCTGGCGGCCGCGACATTCTCGGCTTTATCTCCTATGGGTACGCGCAGGCGCTGCTTCGTCTCGATCGCATCGAGGAATACATTCTCTTTCTCTACTCTCACCGTTATCATGTCCACTCCCGCGGCAGCTGGACCGCGGGTGAAGTCACCGGCATCACGGGCGACGGGGCGTTGTTCTGCATCCCATCGCAACTCACCATTCCTTTGCTGCTGCGATGGATGCTGGTCTTCGAAGACCC
>JASHVU010000215.1 GCA_030044455.1 Acidobacteriaceae bacterium
CGCGCAGGATGCCAACCCGTTGCCCTACATCAGCGACAATCCTCTAACTCCAATCACCCCGTCCGATCATCGCCTCGATCCCGGCCCGCGTGTGCAGTACGTCTACACAAAGCAGCAGCTCGCCTCAGGCCAGCTCCCTCCTGATGAGTGGGGCAAGCTTCTCGCCCACAGTTACGCCGACCACGGCAACTGGTTTGTGATGATGATTCTCGACGCCTACCAGCTTGCTGGCGTCAGCCCGCTTTCCGGCACCAACCACTTCACGCCGTGGAGTTACGATCGCCACGTGCCGCTTGCCTTCTACGGCGCACCCTTCAAGACCGGCGTGTACCATCAACTCGTCGAGCCAACCGATATTGCGGTCACGTTTTCATCGCTGGCCGGAGTGAATCGCCCGTCTGCAGCCGTGGGCCACGTGTTGACTGAGTCGCTGATTCCCGGCATCAATGGCGGAACTCAACCGTAGCGCCGCGCCCCAGCGCGGTTGTCGTGAAGGCGTCCTCGCCCGCACATAAGTTGGTCTGTCGTCGACGCGCGTGATTGCCGCCCGCAAATTAAAATACTCTGGAGCACCTGACATGCTCTCCGAAAGGTCCGCACTTTGAAACCCGACATGAAAGTTTCGTTGGCCGGAATTGAGCTGGTTAACCCAGTCATCGCGGCCAGCGGCACCTTCGGCTACGGCATCGAATTCGAAGAAATCGTAGCTCTCGACCGCTTGGGCGCCTTTGTCACCAAGGGCATCTCGCTCGAGCCCATGACCGGCAATTCGCCGCCCCGCATGATTCAAACCGCGGCCGGAATGCTGAACGCCATCGGTCTGCAGAACGTCGGCGTCGTTCAATACATCGAGAAAAAACTTCCGCCGATGAAGCGCTATCCAGAGTGCAAAGTTATCGTCAATGTCTTCGGCTACACGGTCGGCGACTACATCGAAGTCATCTCGCGCCTCAACGATGCTGAAGGCATCGCCGCCTACGAGCTCAATGTCTCCTGCCCCAACGTTCATGCCGGCGGAATGACCTTCGGCACTGACGCCGGCTCGCTCGAGTATCTCGTCGGACGCGCCCGAACCGCCTCAAAACGTCCGGTCATCGTCAAGCTCACGCCCAACGTCACCTCCATCGGGCAGATGGCCAAGATCGTCGCCAATGCGGGCGCCGATGCTGTCAGCCTGGTGAACACCTTCCTCGGCATGGCCATCGATCCTGAGACCCGTCAGCCTCGCCTCAGCAACATCACCGGCGGCCTCTCGGGACCGGCCATCAAGCCCATCGCGTTGCGCATGGTCTATGAAACGGCCAAAGTAGTCAAGATCCCCATCATCGGCCTGGGTGGCATCATCTCCGCTGAAGACGCGGTTGAATTCCTGCTGGCCGGCGCGACCGCCGTACAAATTGGCACCGCCAGCTTCGTCGATCCCCGCGCCGCCGAACGCCTTGCCAAAGACCTCGAATCCTGGTGCAAAAGCCACTCGGTTGAAAGGGTTGCAAGCCTCACAGGTGGGTTAGAAAACCCTCACGCCTGAATTCCTCGTCACCAAGAATCTGGGAATGACCCCGCATGTGTGATGAAGCGCACAGCGAGTCGTGTTTTCCCATAGGTACTTTCCAATCTGACAAACGGGAAGTGTGATTAAAGTCACTCGAAGCGGATTCGCTCTTCGAGGACGAGCAATCCAAATCACATTCCCTTTCCGAAGTTTCAGCCAGCGAGGTACGCATGGGTCAGACGATTTGGCAATCAATGCAGCAAAAAGGCTACAACCGCAGAGATTTTCTGCGCTTCTGCGCCACTGCCGCAGCAGCGGCAGGGTTAGGCAAAACCGGGGCCGCGCAAGTGGCTCAAGTCTTCGAGAAAAAAGAAAAACCAGCTGTGATTTGGATGCACTTTCAGGAGTGCACCTGCTGCAGCGAGTCGTTTATACGCGCCTCGCACCCCATTGTGGCCGATGCACTGCTCGACGTGCTCTCGCTCAACTACACTGAAACGCTCATGGCCGCATCCGGCTTCCAGGCTGAAAAGAGCCTGAACGACACCATTGCCAACAACAAGGGCAAGTACATTGTCCTGGTTGAAGGCGCCGTGCCTACCAAGGACGGCGGCGTGTACTGCATGGTGGGCGGCAAAACCGCCGAGCAAATCCTCGAAACCGTCAGCAAAGACGCCGCCGCCATCGTTGCCTGGGGCAGCTGCGCCTCCAACGGCTGCGTACAGGCCGCCAAGCCCAATCCGACCGGCGCAACGCCCATTTCCAAGCTGGTCGACAAGCCGGTCATCAATGTTCCCGGCTGCCCGCCCATCGCCGACGTGATGATGTCAGTGGTTACCCACCTGCTGGTACTCGGCGAGGTTCCCGCGCTCGACTCGCTCGGCCGCCCCAAGGAGTTTTACGGCCGGCGCGTGCACGACACCTGTTATCGCCGCCCCAATTACGACGCCGGACTCTTCGTGGAGTCATGGGACGATGAGAACGCGCGCAAAGGCTATTGCCTTTACAAGATGGGCTGCAAAGGGCCGGTCACCTACAACGCCTGTTCGGTCGTCCGCTGGAACGAAGGCACCAGCTATCCCATCCAGTCGGGCCACGGTTGCATCGGCTGCAGCGAAGCCGGCTTCTGGGACAACGGCCCGCTTTACCAGCACCTCAGCTCGTTCCCGGGATTTGGAATTGAAAGCACGGCCGACACCATCGGCACGGCGGTGGGCGTGGCAACGGTGGCCGGAGTTGCCGCTCATGCCATTGTCACCAACATTCGCAAGCGCGCCGTCATCGCCGAAGTTCATGCCGAGGATCAGGCCGAAGTCACCAGCAAAGGTCAGAAGGAGTCGTAATCAGCCATGGCAGCAACACGCATTGTCGTCGATCCCGTAACCCGTCTTGAAGGCCACCTGCGGGTTGAAGCGGTGGTGGAGAACGGCGTCATCACCGACGCATTCAGTTCCGGAACTATGGTCCGCGGCCTCGAAAAGATCCTGATCGGCCGCGACCCCCGCGACGCCTGGGCCATCACCGAGCGCGTTTGCGGAGTGTGCACAACGGTTCACGCCCTGGCCAGTGTCCGCTCTGTTGAGGATGCGCTCGGCGTCGCGGTTCCTCCCACCGCCGAACTCATCCGCAACATCATGCTGACCACGCAATACGTGCAGGATCACGTGATCCACTTTTATCACCTGCACGCTCTCGACTGGGTCGATATCGTCAACGCTCTCAAGGCAGACCCCAAAAAGGCCGCCGAATTGGCGCAGAGCTTCTCCCAGTGGGATAAAAACACGCCTGCATATTTCACCGATGTGCAGAACAAGATCAAGGCTTTCGCAGCCTCCGGTCTGGGCATCTTCAACAACGGCTACTGGGGCCATCCGGCCTACAAGCTCCCTCCCGAGGTTAACCTGATTGGCGTCGCGCACTATCTCGACGCCCTCGAGTGGCAGAAGGAGATCGTCAAGGTTCACGCCGTCTT
>JASHVU010000216.1 GCA_030044455.1 Acidobacteriaceae bacterium
AATGCCGCGCAGCCCGTCAAGCTCTGGGATATACGCTGGCAGCCAAGTTGGGCGTTGGATCGACAAGAAACCAGATTAAGGCATCCGACTTCGCGGAGAGCCAGTAGCCAATAGCCGATAGCCAGTAGGCTGCAGCAAGACCCAAGACGCTAGAAGCCAAAAGCAAGAATCGGATCACTGACCACTGATTACCGATCACTGATCACTGGCCACTGTTTTTTTCACCCCGCGGCTAACTGTCTCGCCCGCTCCGTCGCCCGCATCACCGCCTTGATCAGCGTCACGCGCAGGCCGCCTTCTTCGAGCTCGAGAATTCCGTCAATCGTGCAACCGGCCGGCGTGGTCACTTCATCCTTGAGCAGCGCGGGATGGTAGCCCGTGTCGAGCACCATCTTCGAAGCGCCATAGGCCGTTTGCGCGGCGAGCTGCGTGGCGATGTCGCGCGGCAGGCCCACCTTTACGCCGGCCTCGGCCAGAGCCTCAATAATGATGTAGAGGTACGCGGGTCCCGAGCCGGAGAGGCCGGTTACGGCGTCCATGTGCTTCTCGTCCACCAGCACGGTGCGGCCAACGGTCTCGAATAGCCGCTGCGCGAGCTCCATCTGTTGCGCGCTCACGAAACGTCCCTTACACAGCGCTGCAATCCCCGCTCCCAGCTTCGATGGCGTGTTGGGCATGGCTCGGATCACGCCAATGTCGATCCCCGCCCCTTCTTCAATTGCGCGCGTCTTCACCGACGCCGCAAACGATACGATGGTCTTTTCGGGTGTCAGGGCCGGCTTGATCTCGGCCACCAGGTCGGGCACCTGGAAGGGCTTGACGCCGATCAGCACCAGGTCAGCCTGCCGCACCGCTTCAAGGTTGTTCGTGCTTACGTCAACACCCCACTGTGCGCTCAGCGCCAGTGCGCGCTCGGCCTTGGTCACCGTGGCGTGAATCTTGTCCGCAGCAAACAGGTTTTCCTTCAGGAACGCCTGCAACAGAATGCTGCCCATCTTTCCCGCGCCCAGTACGGCGATGCGTACATTGGGCAGTTGCGCGGGCGCCTGGCTCGCCTCAACGGCTATTTCCATGTTGTCCTCTTGGTTGAACGGCTGATTATGGTCTACTCAACAGGATACGCGAATCGGCATGCCCGGCCCCTTCCTTGGTGCGTCCGACACCAAGGGGAGGGTATGCTGAGGCCTCGCTCTTCTTCTTCGGCGCGCCGTCTGCTCGCGCCCTAACTAGGGGTCGTCTATATCGGACCCGCTTCGTCGGAGGTCTTCAATTGTTAATTCTCGATCCGCACGCCGGGCACCGAGGGGTCTTCGAGGTGCAGTCCTTGGGCGACGATGGATATGATAATCTCTGTCGTGCCCGGGTTCTCGCCATTCCCAGAACTAATCGATAGCCTAAAACAGTAGTTTCCGTCCGGTAGGAACTCCGCTTCCAGATCGTTGATGTAATCGTTCGGAATTGGTCCAGTGGGGTCAAAATGTATCGACTTCACACGAGAGAAGACCAACAAACCGTCAACAATGTTCTCGTCGTTGTAGTAGTCCCACTGACCGGATGCGCTCCTTATCCTCGAAATCTCATCGACCTGGATCAAGACGAGACTGTTCCAGCCATCAATTGTTATGGACTTGCAGGCGCGATCACCCAGGTAAATCGTCTTGAGAAAATCAGTCGCAAGCACGGGCTCACCTCTCGCTGTTTTGTCGGTTCTGCCCTGCAATCCACGCATTCACCCGCGCTTCCAGCACATCCAGCGGAAGCGCGCCAGCGTCAACGATCTCATCGTCAAACGCCTTGATATCGTATTTCGAGCCCAGAGCCTTCTCGGCACGAGCGCGCAATTCAAGAATCTTCATCTGCCCGATCTTGTAGGCCAGCGCCTGCGCGGGCCACGCAATGTAGCGATCGACTTCGGTCTGGATTGTTGTCTCATCGATATTCGAGTGATCGTGAAAGTAGTCCACCATCTGCTGCCGCGTCCAGTGTTCCGAGTGCACGCCCGTATCCACCACCAGCCTGATCGCGCGCCACTCGTCTGCCTCGAGCCTTCCATAATCCGAGTACGGATCCTGGTAGAACCCCGCGTCTTTGCCCAGGTGTTCCGCATACAGCGCCCACCCTTCGGTATAGGCCGTGTACGAATCAAACTTGCGGAACTCCGGCAGGTCGGTCAGCTCCTGCGCAATTGAAATCTGCAAATGATGTCCTGGAACTCCCTCGTGATACGCGATGGCCTCAACAGCGTACAGGTTGCGGTCGGTCGCGTTGAAGGTGTCAACCCAAAGCTTGCCGGGAACGCTGCCGTCGGGCGTGCCGTGCACGTAATACGCGGGGGGCGCCGACGCGGCCATGTAATCGGGCATCGCTACCACCTGCAGCGGAGCCTTGGGCAATATTCCGAACAGCTCCGGCAGCTTGGCCTGCATGGGACCTACGTATCCTTTGTACGCAGCCAGCAGCGCATCGCCGCTCGTGGCCTTCAACTTGGGGTTGGTCTTCAGGCTGGCGCGGAAACTGGTCAGGTCCTTGAACCCCAGTTTCTGCGCAATCGTCAGCATCTCCGCTTCGTCGCGTTTCACCTCGTCGAGACCGATCTGGTGAATCTGCTCTGGGGTCAGATCGGTCGTCGTCTCGTGCTTGATCAAATACTGGTAGTAGCGCGGTCCGTCGGGCAGCGCCGAAATCCCCGGCTCGGTGCGCCCGGCGGGAATATAGGTCACCGTGAGAAAGCGCTGAAAACGCATGTATGCCGGCAACACTTCCTTGGTTACCGCGTCCAGCAACTCGCTCTTCAGCCGATCCTGATCCGCGGCCGCAATCGACGCCGGCATCTTTTTGAGCGGCGCGGCAAACGGAGTGTCTTCCGCCTTTTCGCCCGTAATCTGCTTCACCTGGTCCAGCACCTTCTCCAGCAGAAACTTCGGTGGAACGCGCCCATCTTCAATCCCCAGCGACATGTTCGTGGTCACCTGGCTGAAGGCGTCGGGCAGCGCGTGTAGCCGCGCAATCCAGTCTTCGTAGTCCTTCACCGTGTTGAAGGTCAGTTGGCCGGCCAGTTCGGCGTAGTCAATCTGGATGCCGCCCATCTGGTTGACCGGCATCTCCCACTCCTTAAACTCGGCGCCTTGTGCGTCATCAGTGAACTTGCGGATCAGCAGCTCCTGGCTTAGCTTTTCCTGGTCGCTGAGTCCCGTGGGATCGATCTCGGCAAGCTTCAGCAGCCAGTCCTGCTCGCGCGCCAGCCACGCGTTCTCGGCGCCGACGCTGAAGTCGGTTACCTTATCGTCGTAGCGCGTGTCGCCAATCGTCGAGGCAAACTCGGGATAGCGAACGAGGTACGCTTCCCAATACTGGTGAAAAATGTCCTTGAGCGCGCGCTCGCGGTCTTCCAGCGTGGTGGGAATCGTGTCTGGCGTCGCCGTCAACTTTTGCGCGCGCGCCAGCGGCGCAAAAAGCGCCGACGCCAACGCAAGAACTGCAAACCTTGAAACCGATCTCAACTGTGCAACCTTTCAGGCGAAAGCATCGCTTACCTCTTGAGTATAGAAAGACTCCCTTGGATGCATCGGAGTTAGCGGGGTCAGGAAAGCGAGTGAGCAGGTCAGTCGTTGGCTTAACTCTGACGACTTCGTCTGCCGTGAGAGCGGGAGACAGCGAATGCGAGTTCAGCGTGCATCATCACAGAGGTCGGGAATGCGGGCCGATGACTAACGGCAAGTGATTTGGCTTCTGTCAGTTGCAGCGCATCCATCGACTGATCTAATGAAAATGCGCGCAGCTGTGCCGCGGGAATACGGGGTATTTTCAAAGGAAGGCCGATCAGAACCGGTTGGCGTGGCGAGGAGGTTCACACGCAAAGGCAACGGTGAAAAACTGCGACCAATCCCAGGTTTTCAAGTTGCCACCCGTTTGCCCTTCAGCTAAGCTGAAGCTCTTACCTTACGGCAATTCCTGAGTAAGTGTATTTTTTGGGAGCCAATGCCAGGTCGACGACTCCCTGATGGTCGCGTCGACTTGAGGTTAGCGGTCTCGAGACACAGCAACTCAGGAATTGCAAAAGTCCCCAAGAAAAAGGAGGTTCCCTCCATGCCATCCGAAATGTCATTTGATGAAATGGAAGCCATGGTCAGGCGAAGGTTCGAGGAGCTTGATCGAGGGAATTTCAGCGTGCTGGACGAGCTGTTCGATCCCTCGTATCAACTGAACGTGCCAGGATTACCCGATCCTCTTTCGCTCGACGCAACCAAACGCTTCTACCAACAGTTGTATGCGGCGTTTCCTGATCTCAAGCACACCATCGTTGAACAGATGTCGGCGCGCAACAAAGCCGTTACGCGCTGGGTGGCCACCGGCACGCATAAGGGCAGCTTCATGGGTGTGGCCTCCACGGGCAATCGCGTTGAATTCAGCGGCATCAACGTATACACCATTGAACACCGGAAGTTTGTGCAGAGTCAGGTGAATTGGGATCTTCTCACGCTCTTCCGGCAAATCGGCGCCGCCAATCTGACTGCAAACCTCAGCGTTGATGCCTAACCCTGATACGAGGCGGGCGGGATGAGGTTTCCCATAGGTTTGTGATTTTCCGCCCTGGCGGCAAAGGCAAGGATGCGGCGAGGAGGCATCTATTCTGGCGCCCGGTGGAGAATCGTGATGTCCCGCTCTATTTTTGCGTTGCGACGCCGAAGCAATGCGAAAAGCCATCGTCGTCGGTAAGGAAGAACTCGGACTGCCCGTAGTCTCGTTCTTCGACTTCTGAAACGGCGAAGCCGAGGCTCTTAAGGTGCTCGCGGGTTTCGTTGATATCAGCCGGCGCCCAGTAGAGACTGATTCCGTTGTAGTCGTCAGGCTTGACCGGATTGCCTGCGCGCCGGTTCAGCCAGAACCACATGTTGCCCTTGTCGAGCATGCAGCCAATCAACCGGCCGTCGTCGTACATCTCCCGGCTTGTCGAGAATCCGAGTCCTTCAACCCAGAAGCGCAGAGTCTTGTTGAGGTCGGCGCTGGGAATAATCGGGATGCAGGATTGAACGAGCATAACTGCCTCCTTACTCCGCTCGCAGTGCGTCTACCGGATTTACCGCCGCTGTCCGTCGCGATGGAATGTAGCTGGCCAGTGCGGCTGCCGCGCACAAAGCGATGCACGCCAGCACATACGTGGTTGGATCCAGCGGACTGACCTGGAAAAGTAATGACTTCAGCAATCGGGTTGCCCCCCAAGCCATAATTAACCCGCATCCGATGCCGCACCCGGCCAGCACCAGGCCCTGCCGCACGAACATCGAGGTGATGGTATTTCGCTGCGCTCCCAGTGCAATGCGAATGCCAATTTCGCGCGTACGCTGTGAGGCTGAATAAGCAATTACGCCGTAAAGCCCCACGATTCCCAGCAGCAGGGCGATGGAGGCCGCGATCCCCAGCATTACGAGGGTAAACGACGTGCGCGAAATCGATTTCTGGTAGTAATAGTCCTGGGTGTGGATGTCAGTGAGAGGAAGGTTGGCATCGACCGACCAGACTGCCTGACGCACATCCTTCATCAGGCTTTCGGAACCGGCTCGCGGTGTGCGAATGGCAAACGCGACGAATCGCCTGACGGTAAACATGCCGCCTTCAAAGTTTGAGAGTAATGTGGGCCAATAGGCCACGGTCGGCGCATCAACGTCCATCCCATTCAGGTGCAGGTCGCCCATCACTCCGACAATCTCGCGCCAATCGTCCTTCGAACTTACGCGGATGTGCTTGCCGAGCGCATTTTGCGCGCTGCCCCAGTATTCTCGCGCAAAGTTCTCGCTCACGATGCCGACGGGGCGCTTTTGAAACAGATCGTCCCAGGTAAAGTCTCGTCCCG
>JASHVU010000217.1 GCA_030044455.1 Acidobacteriaceae bacterium
CAACCCAGACCCATCCCCACGGTGCATGGCTCACCCAGTGCCCATTGTGATACGGCGCCCACCCGGGCCCGACGTGGGGAAACCAGATTGCACCGTAGGGCGATTGGGGAAGCCAGTCGCCGTTGGCGTCAAGCTCGTAGGCTCCGCCGAGGTCGGCACTGACGTAGCGGTAGGAAATGGAAGCCGTAATCTGCTGATCGCGTTGCTGGCTCCAGGCATCTACGAGCTCGGGAGCTGCCAGCTCCATCCATTGTGGAAACACCGGATTTGAGCCGATCAGCTCCAGCGAGTTTTGAGGCGGGAGCTGCGAGCTGAAACCATCGGCGCCGGTCACAAGTCCGGTATTGCTGTACTGGCTGAACACGGCTGCCTGCTGGTCAGGGAATATTTCGACGCGAAACTCTCCCGGGGAATACTGGGTTATGGCGCCGCTGGGGGTGTTTACATGCAGCGCCTGGCCGGGCCAGAGGCCGAAGCAATGCACGTGAACGCGCCCCTGCGCTATGCCGATCGAGATTCCCATAGGGCTGACGTCGATGACGCTGACGTCAGTGCCGCCCCCGAGGCGGATATAGGTGCGGCCGATCTGGATCTCGGCGTGGCTGACATTATCGGTAAAGACGCGGTCGCCGGGGCCGAGGGGCATGTTCACTTCGGCCTGGCCCCAATCGTCGAGGCCCACCGGCTGCACCGAGGCTGAGCCCTCGATGAATGAGATCCGGCCCGCCTGCGGCGGTGGATCGTTTTGAGCGCGGGTGAGGGAGGGACAGAATGCGATCAGGGCCGCGCATGCGGCGGCCACCAGAGCGCTACGGGCAGAGGAGAAGCGGGGAGCGTAACTCATATGTGTCCTTTCACAAGGCAGAGGAAGGATTCCAAACGGATTTGGGGTAATTTCGTCTGCCATTTCGTGCATTCCTGTAGTGGTAGGGCTTCGGACGATCTTCTTACGGTCCGATCGCCGATGAGGAATCTGGCTCACCTCGGGGGTGAACCACGGCAACCCAGGCAAAAGATAAGCGTGATGCAGATATGCTGCTTTGTTTAGATGCTACATCGGGAAGGACCCCCCTGGTGGTAAAAAGTTGTCACGGAACGAAGGGAACCCTGGTGTGGGAGCGAGCGTATATAGCGATGTGAGGAAGGTAAATATGGTGCTGAATCTGAAGGGTCTGCGGAATAGGCGCCTGGGCGCCGCGCTGACGGTGTTGGCGCTGGTGGCATTTGCGAGCGGCTGCCGGGTTCATGTTGAAAAGGGAGCCAACGGTGAGGACAAGAACGTTCAGGTTGACACACCGTTTGGTGGTGTTCATGTGAATACCAATCAGACAACGGCAGTGGATCTTGGTTTGCCGGTCTATCCCGGCGCCCAGGTAGTTACGACGGATAACGACAAGTCGGCCGACATTCGTATGGGTTTTGGCGAGTGGCAGATGAGGATCAAAGTCGTGAACTATTCCACACCCGACAGTCAAGATAAGGTGACCGCGTTCTACAAAAATGCGCTTACCCGCTACGGCGACGTGATCGCGTGCCAGGACAATGCCGCGGTTGGCGCTCCGGCAAAAACCTCTGAGGGCCTGACCTGCGACGACAAGCACGGCGGCAGAATTCAGGTGAATGACAACGGCACGAGCTACGGCTACCACTCGGGGTCGAATGGATTCGAGCTGAAAGCCGGGTCGGAGCGGCACCAGCACATCGTTGGGTTCCAGAGCTCCGCGCCCGGCCAGACCCGCTTCGCTCTGGTGGCTCTCGATCTGCCGGCGGGGACCGACGGGAGTGGTAAGACCGATTAATACAGCCTTCAGCTCTCAGCTTGTGGTGCCCACGGAAGTCCGATCCCGCACAAGCCGAGCTTGTACGGGGCATGGGGCCATCTCGCGATTTCAAAACTGAGGCTTCTTTGGGCCAGATGTGGGGCGCATAACCTAAAATGCTGCAATCGTCGTCCCACTACTTCCCAACGGAGCCCAAACCATGCATATCAAGTCTCTTCGCATCGCTTTCTGTTGCGCTTTGGCAGCAGCATCGGTCGCTCTCTTCGCTGCCGACAAACCAAAAACCAAGACCACAGCGCCAGTAACGCCCGCGGTTGTCGACCCTTATGCCGAAGTTCAGCCGGCCACTGAAACGCTGGATCTGACCATGTACCAGCGGATTCGCGATGAGGGATTGAATCACTCGCATGTAATGGAGTTTGCCAGCGCCCTGGCTGACGGCATCGGTCCCCGCCTGACCGGCTCACCCAACCTGGCGAAGGCCAACCAGTGGACCGTTGACACGCTGACCAAGATCGGCCTCGCAAATGCGCACCTTGAAGACTGGGGCGAATTCGGCCTGGGCTGGCAGCAGTTGAATACGTGGGCGCGGATGGTTGAACCGGACACGGCAGTCCTGATTCTGCAGGCGACGCCGTGGTCGCCGTCGACGCCCGGGCCGGTGACTGGCGACGTGACGGTCGTCGATATCCAGACCGAGAAGGACTTTGACCAGTACAAGGGCAAGCTGGCCGGCAAAGTCGTCCTGCTGGGCGCCATGCGGGCAGTTCCACCCGTGGATAAGCCGCTGTTTGAACGCAACACCGCGCAGACCCTGGAAGATGTAGCCGAGTTCCCAGTAAGCGAGGGCGTGCCTGGTGCGATGACTCCCGAGATGCAGGCCCGCATGCGGACGCGCATGGAGAGATTCAGGCTCATCGATCGGATTGCGCAGTTCCTTGCCGATGAAAAAGTGGCCGCTGTGATTGAGCCGAGCCGCGACGGCGCCAATGGCGGCGGGTCGGGCGGAACATTTTTTGACGACAACGGCGCAACCCTGGGCCGCACGCCGTATCTGGCCGACAAGGCCGTCAAAGTTCCCGTAACCGTAGCCGCGATTGAGAGCTACGGTCGGCTCTACCGGCTGGTTGAGGCGCACGTGCCGGTGCAGGTCGAGATCGACGTTGAAACGAAAGTGACCGGCGAGCACGAGCACGGATACGACACAATTGCCGAGATTCCTGGCACCGATCCGAATTTGAAAGATCAGGTGGTGATGCTGGGCGGGCATCTTGATAGCTGGATTGCCGGCACGGGCGCGGCCGATAACGGCGCCGGAACCGTGGTAGCGATGGAGGCGGTGAGGATTCTGGAGGCGCTGGGCGTGAAGCCGCGCCGGACCATTCGCATTGCGCTGTGGACCGGGGAAGAGGAGGGTCTGTTTGGCTCGCGCGGATATTGCCGCGATCATTTCGGCTCGGCCAAGCTTTCGACCGCTCCCGACCAGATGCAACTGCCCGAGTTTATGCGCCGCGCCGCAGGGCCGCTTGAAGTGAAACCGGAGCAGAAGCTCATCAGCGTCTACTTCAATGTTGATAACGGCTCGGGAAAGATTCGCGGAATCTACACACAGGGCAATGCAGCGGTTGCACCCATCTTTGCGCAATGGATTGCTCCGCTCAAAGATCTCGACGTCACCACCATAACCGAGCGCAACACCGGCGGCACCGATCACCTGAGCTTCGATGCGGTCGGCATTCCGGGGTTCCAGTTCATCCAGGACAATCTGGATTACGAGTCGCGCACGCACCACTCGAACCAGGATGTTTATGAGCGGCTGATGCCAGCCGACCTGAAGCAGATTGCTACGGTTGAAGCGATCTTTGTGTACAACGCGGCCATGCGCGACCAGATGATGCCGCGCAAGC
>JASHVU010000218.1 GCA_030044455.1 Acidobacteriaceae bacterium
TGTTCGGCAGTGGGCCCGCTGCGCGTATCCATACGCATGTCCAGCGGCCCTTCCGCCTGAAAACTGAATCCCCTGCGCGCTTCATCAAAGTGAAGGCTCGACGCGCCAAAGTCCGCCAGCAGTCCGTCCAGCTCGCCCGGCTCAACATGCCTGGCAATCGTGCTGAACGCCTCGCCGATCAGCCTCACTTCTGCCGCCTGGTCTCCCAACTCTTCCCTCACCCGATTGAGCCGCGCCCTTGCCAACTCCAACGCCTCGCGATCGCGATCAAAGCCGATCAGCTTTCCATTCGGCCCCAGCCGTCGCAAAATCCCTTCGGCATGACCACCCAGGCCCAGCGTGCAGTCCGCATAAGTCCCATCGGGGCGAATGCGGAGAAAATCCATCGTCACTTCTAAAAGAACCGGCACATGCCGAGGATTGCTGCCCGTCATGTGCACCCCCTTAGGGGTTCTGTACCGGCCGGCCGATCAAGATCGCTCCCACAGAACGCCGGTCGTCCTGGGTGAGCGCACTCGACTGGAGGCTCGCCTCAAATGCTGCCTGGTTATGAACCTCGAGGTGGTCAATCTTGCCCATCACCACCACCTCCGCGTCGAGCTTGGCCGCGCCTCGCAGAATCTGCGGAATCAGCAACCGGGCCTGGCTGTCCATCTCCACCTGCTGCCCGTAGTAGCTCGTCAGGCTCAAGTACTTCTCCACGGCGTCGTTCATAATGCTGAACTCGGCCAGCTTCGCCTCAACCTTCTCCCACGCCGGCAGCGGCCAGATCTCCGCCTTAACCCCATCGCTCGAGGTGATGTAGAACTGGCTCACACCCTGTGCATCCACAAGCTGCTTGAATGCCGCCGGGAGCTTGAGCCTCGACTTCTCATCGACCTTGGCCGGATGGTTGCCGCGAAACATCTGCTTCCTCTTCCCGCTTCCCGCTTTCCTGTTCTCCCGCGGTACCATCTCTCCCGGTGCATGCTGAATGCAACCTGACCCCTGACCGGTTAGCGAAACTGGTTCACTCGCTCCAGTAAGGGTTCCAAATCCGCAACTGAGAAACTGAAAACGAAGTACACTTTTGTTGAACGTCGAACGGTTGAAACCTGAATCCGCTTTAAGAAAAGCCCCTTAAGTGATTGGCTACTTTGCTCCACTTGACTCCAGAACTTGCCACTCACGGACGATAGTACCGCTCTTCTCGGCCCACGCAAAGGAAAAAATGGGCTTTTAGGCAAAGGAAAACTACACCTTTCGTGGGAAAATCCCCTAATAGACCCTCAAATCCACCCCACCACAAGATGTTGTGTTAACCATTGAGGTTCAACCTCTGGACAACGAATCAGGCTTGTGATAGGGGAACAAAAGGCGAAAGTAGCGACGATTCGGTCCCGTGGCGTGGACTGTAAGTGGAGTTTCCTGGAACGGATTGCCGGTTTTCCCCTTGCGGTCGACCCAATATCGCCGGCGCGAAGCGAAGTTTCAGACGCCAAGAGTAAATCTGACGTTCAAGTGGAGAAATGTGGAGGGGCGACCCGGAAGATGGCTCTTAAGGACCGTTTATCTTTTGCGCGTGTGAACCTTCTCCCGTGTCTTCTCGCCGACCAGCTTGAGCAGATAAATAAAGACGAGGACGTTTATGATCAGCAGTCCCACGTGGAACCACGTCAGGTGCCGCCAGACTTCAAAAACCTCCCAGGGCAGGAAAGAAGCGGTGATGGCCAGCGTGAAGAATTCGCCCCAGGCCTTCTCGAGATACAGGCCGATCCCCTCAATGATGCACAGCGCCGAATAGCTGTATGCGGCCAGGCCGATGCGATGCAGCAGCGGGTCGTTGACCAGCGACGCTCTCTCCAGGATGAAGTTGACCAGCCGCGACTCCGGATTGAATCGCATATGGCGGGCGAGTATGTCGATCTCATCCGCGATGTCTTTGTGCAGCAAGCGATGCGCGCCCAGCCCAATAAGGATGAAAAAGAGGGCCTGTGCAAACTTAAAAAAAGCGATCAGGACCAGCCACTGGTTGTGGCGCCGCCTGGCGGCGGCGGCTGCGGCTTTTCCCCGTGAAGATGCTCTTGCCATGTTCGCTGGAATCGAGTGCTTACTCAAGAGTAAACGATCGGGCGACGAAAGCCGAGCCCGCGGCGCTTTGTCGCGGTCAGAGATGATGCAACCCCACCCCTGTTCTCTGTTCTCTGTTCTCTGTTCTCTGTTCTCTGTTCTCTGTTCTCTGTTCTCTGTTCCCGATTCTCTGTGCTTACTTCTTCAGCTTCAGCAGCGCGTCGCGGTCGATCACGTTGCCATCCACAATCAAAGTCGAGATGCGCCGCGCATTCCAGATGTTGACGGTCGGGTCGCCGTCAACCACCAGCACGTCGGCCCGGCGGCCCGGCGCAACCTGGCCGAGTTCGGTCCAGCCGAACTGCTCGGCGTAGTTGTTGGTGGCCGCGGCCAGCGCTTCGCGCGGCGAGAGCCCCAGCCTTACCAGCATCTCCAGCTCGGTGTGCAGTGAGATGCCGGGCATGGTGCCAAGGGCGTCGGCCCCGGAGCCGGCCAGGTAATGCGGGAAGGCCGAGAAAAAAGTCGCGTTGATCCGCCACAGCCGCATTGCCGCCTGGTCGGCCCTCTTCTCAAGATCGCCTTCAACCCAGCGCTGGCCCGCCGCCGGCAGGCGCCGCGCCCACCCGGTCACCGGATACGTCATCTCCCCGGTTGCGGGGTCGGTGGGATGATACATCCGGCTCGGACTGAGCAAAACAGCGGCCGGCTCGAGCCACAGATTGCGGTGGGAAGGCAGTTCAACGTAGTACAGGCTGAAGGTGGGCAAAAGCGCCGCGTGGTGCGCGGCCACAAAGTGCGCGTAGTTGCGCAGACGCGCATCGGTCGGCGGAATGCGTTCGGAGTAGTCAAACGCAGTCGCCGCCGAAGGACCGAATGGGTCGTCAACCAGCGGCCTCTGCAATTCGTCCGGAATGACGCCCAGCTCGTAGTGACCCATGTGGACAAGAGCGTCGACGCCTGCCTCGATGCCCACCCGGTAGGGCGTGGAAACAAACTCGCCATAGGTGACCAGATGAAGGTCGTGTGCGCGCGCAACGATCAGTTGTGCATTGGCCGCGGTTACGTCGGCGCCGAGCAGCACCACGCGCGTGCCCAGGCGCGCCGTATCAACCAGCTGGCGTGCAGTGTCGTCCGGGCTCAGCTCTACCGGGTGCGTGCCTTCGCGCAGTTTTGCAACCCAATCGGGATTGTGTGCCAGCAGGCTCCAGTTGTCGGTTGTGCCTGCTGAGTCGATGAGGTAAAGGTGCGGGCTGGGGTTCGCCGCGGTGTCGATGTACCCGCGTTCGTTGTCGGCGCGAGCCACCACCGTAGTGACGCCCATGTACAGGTTGGCGTTGGCCTCGGCCTGAGAGTTCATACCGGCAAAGCCATCCACCAGGCCCGGAAGAATGAACCGCCCCGTACAGTCGATAACCCGCGCGCCCTTGGGAATCTGGAGCGTGCTTGCCGGACCAACGTCGGTGATGCGGCCTTCGCGAATAATCACAACGGCATTCGCCAGGTCGCGGGCCGAGTCACCCCAGGCGGTGACGTCGATGACCGTGCCGCCGGCAAGCAC
>JASHVU010000219.1 GCA_030044455.1 Acidobacteriaceae bacterium
TCAGCCGTGTAAACCGCCCATATCTGGCTTTCCTGGTAAGGATCGTGGTGCTCGATCAGGCAGCGCGTAGCGTAGTAGAACTGTTTGAAGTCCGACATGCCTTGAGGGTTCACACGCGCGATCATCACGCCGACGATGAAGACCAGCACGCCACCCAGGAGCACGATTTGCAGTCCGTCGAGCCTGTCTCTGGTCACATCATCGTCTCCTGAACCAACATTGCGGCGCCCTGCTCCCGATGCTCAAAGAAAGCATTATTTCGCCGCTCGCATCCTGCCGCCCGGCAATAACTCGTAAACCTGCCCGCGCCACAGGATGGTGCGGCCGGCGTAGCTTGCCAACCAGAAAAAGAATCCCATCAGATCGCGGATGGGGTAAAGCACAATCAACCCGAACCAGCTTGAGTCGCGCACCACTTTGCGCCCCACGGCGATGGCCAGTGCAATCCGCGTGGCCACGCCCCAGGCAAACAGAGCAAGGCCTATCCACGGGTGACCGAGCCACGCCGCGCCGGCCCACGCCAGTAGCCCAAACGGCATGGCGAACGTAAGCGCAGTGCCAAAGTGTCCCTTGGGCCGCGAAAAGCGCGTCGATTTCATCCAGCGGATCTGGTGCTTCATCGAATCGGCAAAGCGCGAATTCAGAACCATGTGGTCGATGGCGTGATGGCTCAGCACTACCGTTTCGCCCAGCTTGAAGGTTTCGTTGCCCAGAATGAAATCGTCGGCGCAATAGTCGGCAGTTACTTTGAAGCCGCCCATCCTTCTGATCGTCTCGCGGCGAAAGGCCATGGTGGGACCCAGAGTGAACTGCATCCCCTCCATCATGCGCGCAACCAGCACCCCTGCGGTCATCTCCACGCTCATACCTACAGCTTCAAGGCGCGCCCACAATCCGCCCTGGCCGGCCACGCCGCGGTATGGGCAGCACATACCGCCCACGCGCTCCTGCATAAAGGGCATGGCCACGGCGCGCAGGTAGTCGGGCGTCACGCGCACGTCGCTGTCGCTGATGACCAGAATCTGGTGCGCCGCGTGCTTCTCCATCAATTCAAGTGAAATCACCTTGTCGTTGATGTAGTCGGGTTGTCCGCCGGTGGAAAGAGACTTGACCGGAATATGCGGATACCGCTCCGCAACTCCCCGCGCTACCGCAAGGCCCGCATCATCGGCTGAACAGGCGCAAAAAAGAATTTCGAATTCCGGATAGTCCTGCTCAAAAAAGCTGGCCAGGTGCGCCTCGAGATCCGGTTCCGCGCCATGCAGGGGCTTGAGCAGGCTTAATGGAGGGGCGAAGCCAGTCCCTCCCCTCAGTCCAGAAAGCACCGCCCGCGCGGCCAGCACCTCGCGCAAATAACTCGCTACGGCCGCCAGCACCATACCGGTAAAGACCGTAGACGTGATCAGGCCAAACACACCCAGCCCAAGAACGATCCAGTACATATCCGTAACAGCATATCCTTCCCGAGCGAGACGCGATCCATGCGCTGATGATCAACCTGATTCGTTCCCGCAGCCCTGCGCAATTCCTCGGCTAAGCCAGCGACCCCGCGGCCCATTTGGCCTGCAGCGTGGCCGGCGTGTCGCAATAGTAGTTGCGGTCGCAAGGCGTAATCCCCGGAATCGGATTCGGGTCCTTCACGATGGCGCCGTCAAGATACTGCCACAGCGTCCAGTGGTCCCAGCCCGGCGGCAGCACCGCAGTAGGCCCATACTGCGCCAGCCAAAACCAGCAATTCTGCAGAATCGGATCGGGCGTGCTGCCCAACTGCTCCTTCAGATACGATCCGCCATAAAGCCCCGGCCAGATGCCCGTCTGCGCCTGCACATGCGAGACGAAATCTCTCGCTTCCTGGAGCGACATCGTCGAGCTCGCCGGGTTCGACTCGAAATCCAGCACCAGCAGCGTGCCAGCCTGCGGCTGAACCGTATTCAAAAAAAATGTCGCCTGGGCTACGCCGTCATCGCCGTTGCCAAAGTGGTAAGCGCCCCATAGCAGCCCCAGTTGCTGTGCCTGCGCCAGGTTGGCCTGGTACATGGGATCGGCGAACGTAGTACCCTGCGTGGCTTTGTGAATGACACCAAGAATGCCCACCTGCTGGGCGCTGGCCAGGTTGATATTGCCGTTGTTGTGCGAAATATCGATCACCGCGTCGGTGTTCGGCATGGAATCCTCCTCGTGCAGTTTTTTCGGAATTCAACGGAGTCGGGAAAGGGTCTGACTCAGCAAGTGCGATTCTTGTTTTCGCGAAGGAAAACTTAGAAACAATGAAACCGTTAAACGGATGATGGGGACAGCCCAGAGCCGACAGAATGGAACGGATGATGAGGATTATACGATCCAATGAGACTACAACGTGATGAAATTCTGATTGAAGATACTTGCGGAGTACCGATTCTCTGCCGTCTCAATGCGGCCGGATGATTGCTTCGCCTAGCAAAGTGAGTCCTATTCCGGCCAGGGCGATATAGACATATCGTAAGAAGGCCGCACTGTGCAGCCTGCGATTGATGATTCTTCCCACCAGCACCGCGGGCACGATCGCAGGCAGGCAGAACAGATAGTCGCGCGTAACCACCGACGTCCACAACCCGGCAGCCCAATAGCCGAACATGACGAACATGCTCGCTGGGAGAAAATACGCCTGCAGCGTAGCGCGGAAATGTTGCGCCGACCATCTGCGCAGAGAGCCATAGATGACCAGGGGCGGCCCATTCATTCCATAGGCGCCGCCGAGAATACCGGCCACAAACCCGCACGAGAGCAGCCACGCCTGGCTGTCGCGATCGAGCGTGAAACGCATTCGTCCCGCGAGGCAATAGAGAGCAAAGAGCAGGATCAGAACTCCAAGACAGCCCTTCGCCCACGCCTCAGGGCAAACAATCAACAGATGCAGCCCCAGCGGAATACCAAGGGCTGTGGCCACCACCAGCCATGCCACGCTGCGCAGATGAATATGTCGCCAGTCCTGCGCTACAACCACGGCGGCAATGGTGATTGACACCAGTACCGCCAGCGGCGCGGCTACGCGCAGCGGGATACACAACGCCAGCAATGGAACGGCGATGAGCGCTTCGCCAAAACCGAGCGAGGAGCGAATCAGCGTGGCCACGAAAATGATGAGAACGACAACGAAAATGGAAATAGGGATGGGAAACTCCGGAGCCGTTTATTTTTTTGCCACCGGAGGCCGGCGAATGGGAACGATGGCGCCGGTTGAACCCTGCGAGGCCTGCTGCATGCGGGTCACCATTTCGGTGCGAACGTACTCGACAAAACTCTGCATCTGGCGGTTCATCTCCTCCATGCGCTCGCGCATCTGCAGGACGATGGCGATGCCGGCAATGTTCACGCCCAGGTCGCGCGCCAGGTTGAGGATGAACTCGAGCCGCTCCAGGTCTTCATCGGTGTAGAGGCGCGTATTTCCCTCTGTGCGCGACGGTTTCAGCAGCCCCTCGCGCTCATAGAGGCGCAGGGTCTGGGGATGGATCTCGTACATCTCGGCCACTGCCGAGATCATGTAAGCGCCTTTGGATTTGCGTTTCGCCATCGCAATTCACCTTACATCTTGCTAAAGAGCGCTTCCCGCGGATCAGCCGGGTTCAGCTTGGCAAGCTCGCGCATGATCTCGCGGCTGCGCTCGTCCTGCAAATGCGGCACCACCACGTCCACCATCACAATCTGGTCGCCGCGCTGGCCGGGGTGCGATGCGCTCTCAACGCCGCGCTCCCTCATGCGCAGCTTTTGGCCGCTCTGCGTGCCGGGAGGAATCTTCAACTGCGCGCGGCCGTCGATGGTGGGCACGTCGACCTTGGCGCCCAATGAGGCTTCAGCCACCGTTACCGGCACCTTGATGTGAATATCGTCGCCCGTTCGCGCAAACACCGGGTGCTCGCTGGTGCGGACGATCAGATACAAATCCCCAGCCGGCCCACCATTGATGCCTGCATTGCCTTTTCCCTGCAGCCGTATGCGCTGGCCGTCGCGCGTGCCCGCCTTGATGCGGAAATCGACATTCTCAGAGCGGTCCACCACTCCCTCGCCGTGGCAGGTCGGGCAATCGTTCGAAATTCTCCCCGTGCCACCGCAGCGCGGGCACTCGAGATTGAACTTCATGTTGCCGCCCATCTGCGTTACCTGGCCGGTGCCGTTGCACTCCGGGCAGGTGGTGGCCCCGCCCATCGAGGCCTGCCCGTGGCAGGTGGGGCAAACCTCCTGGCGATGAATCTGGATGCGCGCCTGCCCGCCGCGAATCGCTGTCCAGAAATCGACCGTGGCCTGGTACTCAAGATCGGTGCCCGGCTGCGGCCCACGCGGATGTTGCGGCTGATGCTGGCCCGAAAAAATCCCCGAGAAAATATCTTTGAAGCTGCCCCACGACGAGGAGCCGCTGCCGGCCTGCGGACTGCCTGCAAAACCCGTACCACCCGTGAAACCCGAGAAGTCGAATCCGCCGAAATCAACCGGCCCGCGCCCGCCCCCCTGCTGCTGGCGCGCGTAAGCCTCGGCCTGCGCCGGATCGATCTGGTCGCTGTAGAAGCCAACCTGGTCGTAGATCTTGCGCTTCTTCTCGTCGCTCAGTACATCGTTGGCTTCTGAGATTTCTTTGAACTTTTCTTCGGCGCGCTTGTCTCCGGGATTCACGTCGGGGTGGTACTTGCGCGCAGCTTTCCTGAAGGCCTTGCGGATCTCCTCCGGCGTGGCCGTCTTCTTCACTCCGAGCGTCGCGTAATAGTCTTTGTTGGCCGTGGGCATTGTTCTTACTTTCAGATTCGCTTCAATCTGTTTTGACGGCTATTCATTGAATTCCGTCAGGCATCCAGGTTCGTGGTTAACCGCCGATGTCATTCTGATCGAACGGGGCCCCAAACGTATTTCAGTTTGGGGGTGGTGAGAGAAGAATCTGCAGTTGCCTTTCGGTTTGCCGTTGGCACTTTCATTTTTGTACTCGACTCTCGATCAATGTCGCTTCGTATCTGCCGCAAAATTCAAACAAGCTTCAATATCCGATTCATTCAGGTCTGGGAAATCGTCGAGAAGTCGAGAATCTGTTGACGGGTCATGCCAGCCGAAAAGTAGCCGAGAACATCTTCTACTGCAATACGCCTACCGCGAAGGCATGGCTTGCCGCTGCGCTTTCCGGGATCGTTCGTGATGATATTGGCGTAATCCATCGTAGAGTTCTTCCGATTACACTAAGCTATTTCGCGGTCCCGATTTCCTGGAGGCGTTCGTAAAATCGTTTCCCCTCTAAAGGCAATCCGAACGGATGATGCACAATTGACCCATCACGCGTTGCTGTCTCAGCCGCGGCAATGAGCCCAAGAGATTGCAGCCGCATCAGCGATCCCCGAATGCTCAGGTGCTCATTTTCGGAACGCGGGAACTCTTGCTCCCAATAACCGCCCACTTGCTCGTTCCACTGATGTGAGAACGGCCTCGATCCCCGGTTATCGAGGATGGTCTTCTGCGACCTGTAAATTTTGGCGAGAAGGCTGACGTCACGCTCAGTTAGCTCAACTGCTGCGCGCATCATGTCGTCGAGGCCTTCCGGCTTCATGTCGTCGGCATATATGCAGCTGATTGTCATTGCGCCGAGGCGCTGGTGCTTAACTGGGTCCGATGAGCGCAAACCGTGGAACAAGGCGGACAAGCGAGCCGTTTCTGCTTCTTGACTTTGAAGCCTCGCGTCGAATACCCTTTTCTCCGCATCTTTCCCGTCGAGCCGAGCATCGATTTCTCTGAATCTTGTGTCTGCCCCTGCTTCAATGCCCTCGATCATCTGGTCAACCGAAGGCTTCCCGAATTTCCAAGCTTTTCTAAACAATCCAAGTCCAACGAAAGTTGCCCGAGCAACTCCGAAGAGCAACGCAGAAGGCGGAGCCACCGCTGCTCCGATTGTCGCAACGGCGTTACCCACATCGGCGATCGAATCCAGAGCCTTATCGGCAGCAGTCGAGCCTTGCAGCCGATCCATATCGTGCCCGTGTTTCATCGCTGCCCATTCGCTGCTGAACTGGTTCACGCAAATCCGTCCTAATTCAGGCATCCCAAAGCAACCGCAGATCCTTCGCGCCTACGGCGCTCAGGATGACAACTCAATACTTTTGAGCATCTGCCATTCATTTCGAGCGTTCCCAGGTCTCAAAATCGAGAC
>JASHVU010000014.1 GCA_030044455.1 Acidobacteriaceae bacterium
ATGTAGTCGAAGGCCGTGAGTTGGTTCACGCCACCGGTCACGATGAGCGGAATCTGGGGCAGCGGCACCTTGAGCGCGCGGATGTAATGTGTGCCACCGGCCGTGGCCGCCGGAAAGATCTTCACGAAATCAGAACCTGCCTTCCAGGCGGCAATTACCTCGCTGGGTGTGAAGGCGCCGGGAAATACCGCGACGTCTGCCTCCCGGGCGCAGGCCACAACTTCAGGAACGAATCCAGAGCTGGTGATGAAGCGAGAGCCGGCCTCGATGCAGCGCTGGGCCGACTTGCGGTCGAGCACGGAGCCGGCGCCGACGACCATATTAGGATAGAGCGCTGCCAGATCGCGAATAACTTCGGGAGCCTCAGGCAGCGTGAGGGGGATCTCGACGGTGGGGATGCCTGCGGCATATAGCGTCTCCGCCGCGAACTGGGCTTGCTCGGGTTGCTTCACACGCGCACAGGGAATGATGCCAATCTCAGTGATCTGTTCGCAGACCGCTTGCCTGTTCATTTAGCCTCCGGATCAGAATAAGACGTGATTCAGGGGAGCATGATGGCTGATAACCACGCATCTCGTCAAGAAAAGTCCAGCGTAGCTGCGCCCCGCGCATCCTTAAGAACAGCGCGGCCACGCATCGCATCGCCGCGCCGACGAGTTTATTCTGTTGCCCAGCCTGGCTCGGGAGCCGGCAACACATCGCCTTCTCCGGCGACCCAAACGTAGAGCGTGGGTAACAGAAAGACGCTCATCATGAGCGCAGCGATCAGGCCACCCACGATCACAATTGCAAACGGACGCTGCGAGTCAGAGCCGATGGCGTGCGACAGCGCCGCAGGGATGAGGCCCAGCGTGGCCACCAGGCTGGTGATCATGATCGGCCGCAAGCGCAGGACCGCTCCCTCAACTGCGGCGTTCTTGACGGTGAAGCCGTGAACGCGCAACTGGTTGATGTATTCCAGCATGATGACGCCGGTCTGCACGGATACGCCAAAGAGCGCAAGCATACCAATGGCCGCAGATACGCTGAAGTTGGTATGCGTCATAAAGAGCGCAATCAGCCCGCCGAGCGGAGCTAGCAGCTCATTCAGCAGGATGAGAATTGCCCACTTAAAGGAACGGAACATGATGTAAAGGATCATAAAGATGAGAAGAACGGTGATGGGCGTGATGATCGCCAGCCTGGCGTCGGCGCGCTGCTTGCTCTTGTATTCGCCGCCCCACTCCGTGTGATACCCTACCGGGAGCTTCACGTCTTCCTTTACCTTCTTGATCGCCTCTTCTACCGTTGACCCCAGATCGCGGCCGCGAACGCTGAACTTGATTGCGACGTATCGCGACTCTCCTTCGCGATAGATCTCCTCGGCCCCGTCGTCAGTGTTTACCTTGGTGAGTTGTGCAAGCGATACACGCTCGCCGGTGGGCGCAAGCAACCGCACGTTCTCAATTGCTTCACGCGTATCGCGGAATTTCTGCTGATAGCGCAGCACTACGTCATATTGCGCTTCGCCCTGCAGCAGCTCGGTGACGGTATTGCCGCCGACCGCGGTTTGCAGTGCATCCTGCACGTCGGCCACGTTGATGCCGTAGCGCGCACAGGCGGCGCGGTCAACCACGAAAGTAAGGTTGGGCTGGCCGATGACGCGGAACAAGCCCAGATCGGCAACGCCCGGAACCTGGCTCATGACTTGAACTACCTCGTTGCCCTTGGCTTCGAGTGTGCGCAGATCGTCGCCGAAGATTTTTACCGAGAGCTCGCCTTTGACGCCTGAGACCGCCTCCTCCATGTTGTCTTCAATGGGCTGCGAGAACCCCCAGATTACACCGGGGGTCTTTTCCAGCTCCTTGTCCATGGCGGCAATGAGGGCTTCTTTGTTCTGGTGAAAGACCGGGCGCCATTCCGCCTTCGGCTTCAATCCGACGTAGTACTCGGTGTTGAAGAAGCCGGTCCAGTCGGTACCGTCGTCGGGACGGCCGATTTGATCGACTACCTCCGTCACCTCAGGAAACGAAGCGAGAGTAAGCCGCGCGTGTTCGGCAATTCTGCGGCTCTCATCGGGGCCGGTCGACGGCGCCAGCGATCCGCGCGCCCAGATTGCGCCTTCATCCAGATGGGGCAGGAACTCGGAGCCAATCACGCCGCTGAATCCCATGAAAATGGTAAGACCAAAGGCACAGAGAGCGAGACCGATCGTCACTCCGCGATGATCAATGGCCCAGCTGACTGCGGGACGATAACGACGCGTGAGCCAGGCCATGAAAGGGTTGTGCCATTCTTTAGCACCTTTGCGGAAGAACATACTGGCAAGCACCGGCGCAATGATAATTGAGAACATGAGCGCGCCTGCCAGCGCGAAACATACAGTCCATGCCATTGGCCGGAACAATCGTCCCTCAACCGCCTGCAACGTGTAAATCGGCATGTAGGCGGTGATGATGATGACGATTGCGAAAAAAACAGGGCGTTGCACTTCATGCACGGCGTCAACGATCTTTTCGAAAGTAGTTCGCGTGTCTTCCTTGTGGCCGAGATGGCGGATGATGTTTTCGATCATCACCACTGCGCCGTCGACGACCATGCCGAAGTCGAGCGCGCCCAATGAGAGCAGGTTGGCGGGAATGTGATTCAGGCTGAGGCAGGTAGCAGCAAACAGCAGCGAAAACGGAATGGTGCAGGCGACGATGAACGCGCCGCGAACGTTGCCCAAAAAGATGAACAGGATGATGACAACGAGCAGAATGCCTTCAGTAAGGTTGTGCAGCACGGTGTGCGTGGTGAAGTGGACGAGGTCGGAGCGGTCGAGGAAGGGCACGACTTTGACGCCTGGCGGAAGTATCCCGGGCGTGGCGGCCTCGGCGGGCTTGGCCTTGTGAAAAAGGCCTCCTGGTTGAGCCGGTTGGGCATCGGTGCCATTGAGCTCTATCGTCTTGGCCTCAATCCCTTTGAGCGCGGGATCGGCATCATCGCCCTTTTGCAGCAGCAACGTGCCTTCCACCACATCGGGCTCGTCGATGATTCGATGTGTCTTATCGTCGTACCAGGCCTTGCTGATTTGTCCAAGACGGATCTTTGGCCCTTGGTCGACAATCGCAATGTCTTTGATTCGGACGGGCGTGCCGTTCGACTGCGTGACAACCGTATTCTCGATGTCCTGGACGGTGCGGAAAAGGCCCTGCGCCTGTACGTTGATTTGCTGCGGTCCGGCCTGGATGAAGCTGCCGCCAGCATTGGTGTTGTTGTTGGCCAGCTGCTGCTCAATCTGCGCGATGCTCAGGTTGTATTCGATCAGCTTTTCGGGATCGAGGCGGACCTGGTACTCCTTGGTCAGTCCCCCGAAAGTAGCCTGGTCGACGACATGGGGCACGCTCTTGTATTGCTTCGCCAGCGTCCAGTCGGCGATGGACTTGAGTTCCATCACGTCGTAAGCCGGATTCTTGCTCTCGAGCGTATACCAGTAGATTTGCCCCGCGGGGCTCCAGTCGGTCTGCAGCTGCGGCACCAGTCCCGCAGGCAGCGTGACCATACTCAAGCGTTCCAGGACTCGCTCGCGATTCCAGTTATCGTCAGAGGAATCGTCGAAGTTCATCATGATGCTCGAAATCCCGGCGAGCGTAAACGAGCGCAGATTGTCGAGATGCGGCAGGCCTGCCATTTGAATCTCGGTCGGGACAGTGACCTGCTTCTCTATGTCCTCAGCCGAATGGCCGGGCCATTGGGTAATGATGTTGACGTAGTTATTGGCAACGTCAGGATATGCGTCGATGGGCAGATTCTTAAATGAAATTGCGCCCCAAAGCAGCAGAAACCCGCCGATGCCAATGACCATCAGCCGGTTTTTGAGCGCAGCATCGACCAGTGCTCTGATCATTGCGCCTCCAGCGTAGATTCAAGCTGCAAAACGTTGGAGACCACCTGTTGGCCGCTTGGGAAGGGGACTTCCTTCGAGTTCTCGACCGCGGCCAGAATTTCCTGCTTGTCGCCGACCATGTTGCCGGCCCTGATCTCAACCCTGCGGAACTGGTTATTGCCGGCGGGCACGAATACCCAGTCGCGATCGTGAAGGTGCAACACCGCCGGCGCGGGTACCAGCGTGTAGCGCTCCTTCTGCAAGCTCTGGAAAGATGCCGTCACGAACATGCCCAACTTCAGGAAGCCCGGATTCGGCACCTCGACGCGAACTTTGGCGGTGCGGATATTCGGGTCGAGCACCGGACCGATGTCGGAGATGTGACCCGTGAGCGGCCGGTTCGGATAGGCCGTGACCGTGATCTTCGCCTCCTGGCCGAGCTGCAGCTTGGGGATGTCGTTCTCGTATACGTCGCAGATGACCCACACGCTTGATAAATCCGCCACCGTGAACGCCGTCGCCGAGCCCGAGAACGTTACGCCCGCAGCCGCGGCCTGGGTCACGTTTTGCTGCACGATCACGCCCGAGATAGGTGAGTACACGGGCACCACCGGCGAAGGGTGATCCTTATCGATTCCCAGAGTGTCCAGCTGCTCTTCCGCCGACTTCAAATCGGCAAGCGAGTCGTTCTCGGCATCCTCGGCCTGCTCCAGCATGCTTTGCGAGATGGCGCCATGCGCGAACAGATCCTTGGCGCGCACGTATGCTTTGTTATTCATGATCTCGTCGTTGCGCGCCTTCAGGTATGTATCGAATGCATTCGAGCTGTCAGGACTCTGTATTTTCAGCAGCAGCTGGCCCTTCTTCACGTAGTCGTCCAGTCGCGCCTTGATGTCGACAACCCGGCCGCTGGCCAGCGAAATCACCGGAATCTCCCGCGCGATGTCGGGGAACACTGATCCGGTTACATCGAGCTCTGAAGGCGCGTCGTAAGCCTCGGCTGCCACCAGCGGAAACTGATCCGGCTTGTCCACCCTCACCAGGCTCATGTCGCCGGACTGCACCACCGGTACCTGCATCGGCCCGGTATCGCCGCCCTGACTGCCCTTGCAGGCAGACAAAGTAATTCCGGCAGCCAGCGCAAGCAAAACCGCTGCCCCGAGGAAGAAATGATTTCCAGTTCGATATCCGGTCATTGGATTACCTCGCGTCCCACGGCAAGATTCAGTTGCGCGGCCGCTGTCATGTAGGCGCCGATCAGTTGCGCATACGCCAGCTGCACCTGCCGGTAATCGCTCTGCGCATTCAGAAAGTCCATCAGCGACGCACCCCCGTGCATATACGCGTAACTCACTTCGTCGCGCACCTTCAGTGCCTCGTCGTTGTACTTGGCCTTGTAGGGCTTCAGCAGCGCAATGTTGCTTCGCACCAGCTCATAGGCCGAGTCCACGTCGCTGAACACCTGCGCCTTGGCCGCGTCGCTGGCCTGCTGTGCGCGATCGATGTCGATCTGTGTCCGCTTCTTCTCGCCCTGGTTGCGGTCAAACACCCTCAGCGGGATGCTCACGCTCACACCCAGCGTTTGCAATCCGTTCGGGTTGTTGTTCGACGAGTTCCATGTGTACCAGGCCCCGTAGGTCGGGTCGGTCGATCCGTTTGAAACAGCTAGCTTGTGGTTGGTGTTCGACTGCTCGAGGGTCTCAAGCGCCGCCGCCAGGTCGGGCCGCGCTGCCAGCGCCGCCTGCTGGTAGGTGTCCAGAGGATCGAGCGACTCGTTGAAGTCAAATACGCCTGTTACGTCGAACTGATCGACCGGTGTGCGGTCGTTCAGCAACTGCAGCAGCTGGATTTTGGCCGTGCGCAGGTTCACGATCGCCGTCTCGATCTCCGACTCGTACTGCACGCGCTGCAACTCGATTCGGTCGAAGTCGATCTGAGCAATGTCGCCGGCCTTTAGGCGGTCGTTGCTGATTTCGATGATGTGGTCGTAGTACTCCAGATCGGCCTTAGCCAAGGCGAGGATGAACTTGGCCTGCAGCGTTGCCACAAACTGCGCGCGCAGCGCAAAAATCATGTTGCGCTGAAGATCTTCATGCTGCGACTCGGTAATCTGCGTTCCCTCTCGCGCGCTCTCCAGCCTCAGCTCGCGCTTGTGATCGCGCTCGTGCAGGTAGCTGAAGTTAGGCGAGAAGAACGTGCCTTTGAAGGGCTGGTAAATGCCGTGGTCCGGCGCGATCGAAGTGCCGTCCACGGTCCCCGTGAACTGCGGGTTGGGTCTCAGGTACGCCGTGATCTCCTCGGCCTTCATCTCGTCCACGTTGTCCGCATCCGCCTTTAACGCTGGGTTGCCGTCGATAAACCGAGTCCGCACCTCATCCCACGTCAATGCCTGGGGGGCCTGAGCATGACATCCGAACGGGCAGAGCAGCGCGACGGCGTAGACCGTAACGGCAAATCTGCGCACCAGCCATGAAGTTTCCACTAGAATGTTCTCCGGTTACGAATGGGAATGAAGCGTGCGTTTGAAGCATTACGCTTCGATAGCAGCCCTCAAGAATAGGTTTCATTTCAGCATAACTGCCATGTGGACTGCGGCGACCTATCTATTTGTCATGCTAGGCTATCTTTTGGCCAATATTGACAAGGCTTTACGGAATGTTAACGATTTGGCTATGTGTTTCATATTTCATTTATATAATTCACTTACAGTCTGTTCATTTATTCGTTTTCATTTGCGCGGCCTGCACGCACTATTGAAACTCGGAACTATGGCTTGTCATCAGCTGGTATCATATTGAACGGTGCAGACGAAGGGCGCTTTCGGAGCTTATCCAATGAACATCCGCATTCTGATCGTGGATGATCACAGCCTGTTCAGGGAGAGCCTGGGCAGAATGCTTCAGGCGGAACCCGGCTTTAGCGTCGTTGGCGAGTGCAGAAGCTTGGCTGAAGCGCTTGCGACACTCTCAGCGGTTGAGGCAGATGTCATTCTCCTCGACTACGACCTGGGCAACGAACAGGGAACTTCGCTGCTCGCGGAGCTCAAAAAACGGCAGATCCACACTTCGGTTCTGATTGTCACCGCGGGGATGCCGAGCGAAGAGGCGTTTCGCGGCTTCGACGAAGGTGTGATGGGAATCCTGCTCAAACACAGCAGCCTCGATCAATTGATCGCCGCAATCCGCACGGTATCAGCCGGAGAGCGCTGGCTGGGTGACGACGCGATGCGGGCACTTCTGTCGTCAAGGAGCGGCATCCCCATCGGCTCTGAAACTGCCAGGCCGCTGACCGCGCGGCAGAGCGATGTGATGCGAGGCATCCTCGATGGACTTACAAACAAGGAGATCGCATTTAACCTCAAGTCATCTGAAACTTCAGTGAAGGCGGTCATCCAGGAGCTTTTTCAAAAAGCTGGCGTAAGAACTCGCAGCCAGCTGGTACGAATCGCCATTGAGAAACACTCTTCTGACTGGCTCGGACAGCGGCGTACCAATGAGACGCCCCGGGCGCAACCTACCCGATTGGGACTGTGAGGCGCTGCCCCGATCATGGCGGTTATCCATATTCGTACCGTAAGTTACTCGGCAAGCTGTCGAATTTCTGAGTTAGCTTGACCAATAGAGTTAGCTTGATCAATAACTAGATTGCAGACGTTGGCGACGCTTGCATACACGCAGAGCCATGCTCCTGACCATTGAAGCGATAGCCAATATACGCGTGAGTAAGAAGATACTTCGGATGATGTGGATCGTCTTCTATTTTGTTGCGCAACTGTCTTACGAAAGTACGCAAATATTCCAACTCCTCGCCATAATGCGGCCCCCAGACTGACTTCAAAAGCCGCGCGTGCGGAATTGGCTGACCAGCGTGCGTCATGAGATAGTGAAGCACTTCAAATTCTTTGGGCGTAAGATGAATCGGCTGCCCGTGCTTCATCACCATGTACTTCACCGGGTCAAGCTCAAGACCTGCGTAACGTATTGGGGTGTCGTTGTTCGTATCCTGGGCGCTCCTTCTGCGTACAGCGGAACGCAGGCGCGCAGTCAGTTCGCGAATGTGGAACGGCTTCGTAATGTAGTCGTCGGCGCCGGCATCGAAAGCCATTACCTTGTCGTCTTCGCTGTCAAGCACTGTCCACATCAGGACAGGCAGCCGCGGCACCGAATGGCGAATGGCCCGGCATGCTTCGATGCCACCCATCCCGGGCATATCGACGTCGAGGAGAACTGCATCGAACCAGGTCGCCCGCACCAGCGACAGGGCCTCTTCACCGCGCGCTGCTTCAACAGTTGTGAACCCCATGCCGACGAGGGTGACTCGTAACGCGCGTCGCGCCGAGCTGTCGTCGTCCACAATCAGAATGGTTCCCGCAACTGATGCTGATGAATCCGTCATTGCTTGCTCCCTTTTGTGTTTGAAGGAAGGGGTTGAATACACGCAGGCGATCAAATTGGATCTTGCGTTAGAGAGAGCATAGCCATCGCAAATGAGGAAAGCATAAATGCGGCATGGGAGAAATGATATGACTCGCAGGCACGTCCAGCGGATCAGACATACGATTTCGACGTCAGCACGAACAATTATGTGCGCGGTTTGTCACAATGACTTGAGCTAATGCTGCGAAAGAAGAAACTTAGGTGTTTGGCTCTGCGCTTGGTCCGCTTTTTGTTCGGCGATAAAGGAAGCATAAAGATCTTCTGTGGAATCCCCATCTATAAAAAAGTTCCGGCGCTGCACGCATGTGCAACGCCGGCCACTTATTCTGAATCGGAGTTACTTAGCCGCTTCGTCCACCGCGTTCAGTGCGCGTTTCATCTGGTCGATGCGTTCTTGCACGCGCACATCAAGGTCAGCTGGCTTGTTGGCATCATTAGCCTCGCGACGAACATATTCGTCGATCCTATGCTGAACCTCTGGCTCAATGGCGTGGACGGCCGCTTGGGCCTTGGGCAGAACTTCGTGAAAATGCGCAATCTCGGCAACCGCGTTCTCGGGATGATAGCCGAGCCGATCGCCGGTTTGCATCGCGTCGACCAGCGGATCGGGCGGCACTATGATTGGCGACGAGATCTGCAATGTATCGTAGGCGGCGCGCAGACGTGTCATTGAGCCGGCGAAGCCGTCGAGCTCCGCGCGGCGCGCGGTCAGGCCGGCAGCACGGCGAACTTCGATGACGACTTTCGTTGACGTGCTGAAGCTCGGCGTAGGAATGATCGTGGTGAGGGTGTTCCCGACGAAGGTCCAACCCGTCTTTCCCAGCCCGCCCAGCGGCACCGGCTTGCCATTCACGGCGATTGAGGCGGGCGGCCAGTCCGCGGGCAATTGCAACTCATAGCTCCGGTTCTTCAGCATTCCTGGGAAGCTGCCTTCAACCGGGCCAATCTCAACTCGCAAAGTATCCCCGGTCTGCGTAGCTCTGATCGGCAAACGCGTGAAGACGCCGCGTTGATACTCGACTGACGCACCGGAATCCTCATAGACTGAGTAGCTGGAGCTCGCTCCCGGTGCAAGCGGCCATACATTCACAATGAGCGGATCAATGGGCTTCTGGCCCGTCGAGAGCATGGGCGGCTGCATGGGCACGATGGCGCCGGCACGCACATAAATAGGGACCTGATCGATAGAGAAGTTGCGCTCCACCAGTGCGGGACCCGCGAAGTGCTTTCCGGTAGGCCGCTCAATCCATTCGCCATCGGGAATCCACACTTGCTCCGTGGCCAAATTGGTGACCTTGTCTACCGGCGCTACCACGGGCGCGGCGACCATCTGGCTGCCGAAAATGTACTCACCCTTGCTGGTGTACGCGGCGTTGTCTTCAGGCCAGTCGTAGTAGAGCGGCCTGAAGAACGCAACGCCCGTGTCGTAGGTGCGGCGCGCCTCAGTATAAATGTAGGGCTGCATGGCGTAACGCAACTGGAATGCGGTGCGGAGAATTGCGGAATACGGCTCGGGATAGGCCCAGATGCGGCGCTCCGACTCAGGATTCTTGGTGGTGTGCGTGCGGAGAATAGGACTGAACCCGCCAAACTGCACCCAGCGCGTAAACAGCTCGGGATCGACTGCGCCCGGCATATGGCCGCCGATGTCGTGGCTCCAGTAGGCATAGCCGACGTTGGCCGCGGTAGCCGTAAACCAGGGTTGGAAAGCGAGCGAATCCCACACAGAAATGGTGTCGCCCGAAAATCCGATCTGGTAGCGATGATTTCCCAGTCCGCCCCAGCGATGGAACAGGAGCGGCCGCTTGCCCTCGCGCTGCTGATCGGTGAAGTGGATGTAGTTAAGCCACCAGGTATTGTTTACGCCCGGCAGTTTGGTGTCGGGCCACTGCTGCCAGTCGAGCCACCAGAAATCGATGCCCTGCTTCTCAAGCGGATGAAGAACCAGATTGAAGTAGTTCGTCGCCCAGCGCTTATTGGCGGGTTCGAAAGGGACGTATTTCTTCGTGGCCGGATCAATGCCCATGGCGCGCGCCATGGCAGGATAAGCAGCCTCCCAAGGCTCAATCCCCGAGGCGGGGTGCAGATTGAGCGTAGCCTTCAGACCCTCCTCGTGAATCTTCGTCAGAAAGTCTCCGGGATCGGGAAAGAGAAACTTGTTCCAGGTGTAGCCGGTCCAGCCCAGATCCTGGCCTGATTGGTCGTGCTCACCTTTCGCCTCAAGCTGCTCGTGGCTCATGTGCCAATCCATATCGATCACCAGCACATCGAGCGGGGTATCGTTTTCGCGAAAGCCCTTGGTGAGTTCGTCGAGTTCCTGATCGCTGTATGCCCAGTAACGCGACCACCATGCGCCGAATGCAAAACGCGGCGGCAGAGGAATGCGGCCTGCCACGCGAACGTAATCGCCGAGAGCCTTGGTGTAGTCGTGGCCGTAGCCAAAGAAGTACCAGTCAACATAAGACCCAGGCTTTTCATTCGCAGGACGTTCCATCACCCAGGGCCACGTGCTCTTTTCGCCATCGAGAAAACGAAAATCGCTGGAGTCGAAGAGCGGGCGTGTAGAGTCGTCGACTAGCGCCCAGCCTGAACGAGAAACGAGGCCCTGGCCGATCGGCTCCCGCGTCTTGTCGCCGCGCGCGCCGTCGAGTGTGCGCGTGGTGCCCTGCAGATTTTCGGGGTCAGTGTCGCCGGGATGCCAGACGATCTGTTTGCCGGCGACCGCCAGGGTGATGGAGAGATTGTCGGCGGTGAAGTGGCCATCGCCTGCCGATGCATACTTCAGTTCTAGCGCGCTGGTCTTGATTGTCAACGCGCCGCCGTTGGCCGGGCCGTCGTGTGAAACATCATATTTTGGCACCGGCAGACGCCGATTCAAAAAAACAAACGACGCATGATCTTCAAATTTGCCTTCGGCCGACCACTCCATTCGAATGAGTTGTGGCGTGAGGACAGTAAATCGTGCGTTGCCGACAGTGACCACGGCCTTGGGATCGGCAACAGGGTTATCGGCCGGAGGGAGGGTGTGAGGCGCTGCAGTGAACGAGGCGGCCGCCAATTTAGGAGCAGTTGTTTGTTGCGCGTCTGCCCTGAGAAATGAAGCCAGAAAGATGGCAATTGAAGCAACATACAAAGAAGAACGCATATTCCGCCCCTATTCAGTAAGTCGGCATAAATCTTACTTAGCCATTGATGGTTGTGCGTTGAGCCGCAAATCCCGTTCCGACGCACCGACCGAAACTGTTCTCTCACCCATCGCATCTTGCCATGAATTTTCTTTTATCGACCAGTATTCAAATCTACGCCGGTCGAGATGAATGGTCACGGTCTGGGATGCCCCGGGAGCAAGATGGATGCGCGTAAATCCTGCCAGTGCGCGCACCGCAAACTGCGCATCCGATGGTGCGTCTGCCGGCGCGCTGAGATACACCTGCGGCACTTCGTCGCCGGCAACTCCGCCGCTGTTCTTCACCGCGAAGCTCACGTCGGCCCCGCCATCTTTTGCGGGCTGAACCTTCAGGCCGGAGTAAGTGAAGTGCGTATACGAAAGACCGTAACCGAATGGGTAGAGCGGATCGATGCCCTGCTTGTCGAACCAGCGATATCCAATAAAGATTCCTTCAGAGTAAGTCGTGGTGTTTTTGATGCCCTGGTCGCCGCGTTCTGGATGAGCCGGATCTTCGGCAGGCATGTCCTGCAGGCGGCGCGGCCATGTGAAAGGCAGCCGTCCCGCAGGGTTGGCGCGGCCCAGCAGCAGATCGGCAGTGGCCCATCCGCCTTCATCGCCGGGCCACCACATTTGCAGCACCGCCTTTACTTTGTCGAGCCAGGGCATGGCAACCGGCTGGCTCACGTTAAGCACAACAATTGTGTTCGGGTTTACGGCCGCGATGTCTCCGATCAACCTGTTCTGATCGCCGGGCAATCCAAAGTCGGGCCGCAGGCGGCTCCACGCAAAGACAATTGCGACCTTAGCCTTGCGCGCTGTGTCGATCGCGGCCTGGTAGTTCTCAAGTTGCTGCGCAGGCGTAACCCAGTTGAACCGCGCCTGCTCAGGATTGTTTGAGCTATCGGGACCAATCTCGAGATAGAAGCGATGCGGACCGGCGGTGAGATGCATCTGGGCGCGCAAGTTGTCGAGGCCGTCAGTCGTCGGGAAAATGTTGTCCTGACCGGCTTGCGTGACATCGCCGTGAATCCAGTTGTAATTGACCGCGGCAACCACCTGGTCATCGATCTTGAGCTTGCCATTGCAGCCGAGCAATTGAAGATGCAAACGGTAGTCACCAGCCTCGGGCACGGTCAGCGTGCCGGTCCAAACGATGCTCTCGCGCGGCGGCAGCGCGGAATGCGATTTGTTGGTGAAGTCAATCGAGGGATCGATGTGAACCGCGAACTCCTTGAATGTGCGGCGCTCAAGCCCCGGCTGACCGAAGTGCGAGAAGTATTGCGCGGGGACCGGCGTGCCGTCCATATCGTTCGCGGCAGCGTAGCTCACATGCGCGCCGGCGCCGGCAAGTTGGCGCAGTGCCGCGAGCGGCGACACTTCTCGTTGCGGTAGGCCGACCGCTTTTTCCCCCGTCAGGCCCACCGCCACAAGTTGTCCTGCGCCGGGGCCAATCAACGCGAGATTGCTGAATTGCTCAGGTCTGAGCGGAAGAATTGCATCATCGTTTTTGAGAAGCACTGCAGCATCGGTGGCCGTTCTGCGAATAGCTGCCTGGTCTTCAACAAGTTCGGCGGGAGTGGTCTTTCCCGGCTTCTTGCCGTCGAGCAGTCCGAACTTGTCCATCTCGTAGAGCACGCGGCCGGCGGCATGATCGATGGTGCTTTCAGAAACCACGCCTTGTTGAACCAGGTGCTCTAAATCAGTTGTAACTGTCGGCTCATCCACGGGGACCCACGGTGCAGGCTTGGGCTCTTCGGGCAAGCCGTCGGCGGTCAGCGCCGGCCCGTCGTTCGATCCGCCCGCCCAAGGCTGGCGCGGGGGATTGTTGACGAAAAAAGAAGGCGTGGTCCACGGAACCGGTAGCGGACCGGGCATCTCCAGATCCAATCCGGAGTTGATAAAGTCTGTGCCATGCGTCGCGCCCCAGTCGGAGGTCACGAAGCCCTTGAACCCCAGTTCGCCTTTGAGGATGGCGTTAATCGTGTCGCTATTACCGCAGGAGTATTTCCCGTTGATCTTGTTGTACGAGCACATGATTGACGAGACGCCGGCTTTGACCGCATCGGCAAACGGCGCAACGTAAATCTCGTGAAGTGCCTGTAGATCGGCCTTCACGAATGGCGCGTCGGTATCGTAGGCAACATAATGCTTGGCCTGCGACATGATGCCCTGCCCCTGCACACCCCTGATGAAATCGGCGCCGATGAGGCCGGTCAACATTGGATCCTCGCCATAAGTGTTGTAGCCGCGGGCCCAGCGGAAATCGCGATCCATATTAATGAAGGGCTGCAGAACTACGTTGATGCCGCGATCGCGCGCCTCATCCGCCACCACTTTTCCGTTGGCGCGGGCATCCTGCAGGCTGAACGTCGCCGCCAGTCCCATCGTTGCCGTCGGCGCTTCAGCGGGAATCCGCGTGAGTACACCTGGAGGCCCGTCGGCCAATCGTAACGACGGAATTCCGAGTCGTGGAATGCCCTGGAGATACCCAGCCTGGCCCTGCCCGGTAAGCGCATCCTCGCCGGTGCCATGCAAAAGCTGGATCTTCTCGTCGAGCGTCATGCGGCTCAACAACTGGTCGACACGTGCATCGCCGGTAACTACAGGCGCTTGGTGTTGCGCACGAACTGAGGGTGTGGCCAGCAGGAGGCCAGCTAAAAGCAGCACACTAATGGTCAGCGTGGAGCGCGAAGAAGTACTTGCATTACGTTCGATCGAAATTTCCATCAAGTATCCCGATTTGCATCACCTCTTCATCTTCAGGCAGAAACGCAAACGCGCACGATCGCGTTCAGTTCTGCTCAAAAGGCGTTGAGGCGCTCCACAGAATGCTACATCTCGAGAGCGAGGTTCTCAAGAAACTTGGAAGCTTTTTCAATAGTGAAACTTCTGGGAAAGTTGAGCCTCGTTGACCTGTTATTGCTGCGGTAAATTTCGATCAAGACGGATGTTTTGAAAGGGCTCCGCTGGGGAGCAGAGTTTTACGCCTCAGCGTCAGGCAGGTGCGTCTGCCGCCTGCGGATGACCCACAGTGCGACCCCAAACAGCGCCCAGGTAGTGCCGACCATCTTGGCGAGCGGGCCGAGATTCCACCAGAGCAGGCCGCAGGTTGCAAAGCCGCCCAAGGCAAACAACTGCACAAGCCAGAGACGCAGCTTGCCTTCCTGCCATGCCTGTAACAGCGCCGCCGCATTCACGCCCATAAACGCGAGCAGTGCGCCAAAGTTGAGCAGTTCAGTACCGAGTTGATAGCTCATGCAAAGCGCCCCAACAAGGCAGATACCGCCGATCAGCAGAACGTTATTGCGTGGAATGCGGTTCTTGGGATGCACAACGCCGAAGAAACTGCGGGGCAGTGCGCCATCCTGGCCCATGGCCAGCATGATCCGCGCAGCGCCCAGTTGTGAAGCCATTCCCGAACCGATGGTCGCAAGCAGCAATGCCGCATTCACGATGGCGAAGAGCGCAGGCCCACCGATTTTGCCGGAGATGAAGACGTAAGCCGTATCGATATCGGGGAACGAGCCGCCATGCGGCCATGCGAGCTGCGCCAGGTACACCTCAATGCTCGCCAGAATGCCGGTGACGATGCAGGTGCCGACAATTGCGCGCGGAACGTTGCGCTTCGGTTCCATCGCCTCATCGGTGAGAGTCGAGATTCCGTCAAAGCCAATGTAAGTAAGCACTGCGATTGATGTGCCGCGCAGCAGCCCTGAAGATGAATATGTGCTGCGATCGTAAAATGGCAGCGTGAAAAAGCCTGAAGGATAGGAGTGCAGTCCCAGGACGTAGCGAAGCGCCGCAACAACTACCAGTACAATCACCACGCCAAGAGCCGCAGCCATGACCGCGTTGATTTTGGCTGACGTTTCAACTCCATTGCAGTTGAGAGTCGTGAAGAGAACGGCAAACGCAATGACGTAGACGATGTAAGGAATCTCGGGTACAAAGTTGATGGCGGCGCGGCTGCACCAGATGGTGCAGATAAGCGGGTTGAGAACGTAATCCATGATCAGGCACCAGCCGGTGAGATAACCCAGGCTGGGGTGAATCTGCTTGCCGACATAGAGAAACGCGGAGCCGCCGTGCGGGTAGATTCGCGCCATGCGGCCATAGCTGATGGACGTAAACAGCATGGCGACCATCGCCAGCAGGATAGCCGTAACTACATGGCCGCGAGCCACGGTAGAAATAACGCCGTAGCTCGGCATGGGCGCAGTGGGCTGAATAAGAATGATGCCGTAAAGAATGAGATCCCAGAAGCGGAGCGAGCGCCGGAGGCCGACGGGCTGTTGAACAACGCTTTCCTGCTCCACGGACATTCGTATCCTTACGGTTGGATTGGAGAAACAAGGTTGAAAATCAACCCATGCGGACTAGCTGATTCTCAAGTAGCAATTGCCCAGCGATGACGGCGTTCAAAAAGTAAAGCGCGATCCGAACTGGAACTGACGAGGCGAGTTGACCGTTGAAGTGATCTGGCCAAAGATCGCCGCCTGCGATGGATCGGACTGCACTGCAGTGATGGACGGAACGTTGGGCATACCAAGCTGCGCCCTGTTGGCAATGTTATACGATGAGATTTCGATTCGCAGGTTCCTCTCCTTGCCCATCGTGAAGTTCTTGTAGAGCGAAAGATCAAAGTCCTGCGCACCCATGGTGCGCACGTGATCGAGATATGCTGGCGCGGTTCCGGCAACGTAAGGGCTTGCCGGGATAGAGAAGCAGCTGTAATTGAACCAGGTTGCGGCAGTGTGTGGCGCGCCGGTCGAGGCATCGCAGGTCAGATCTGGCCGTTGATTGAAGTACGAAGTGCCGGCCCCGACCAGCGGTGACGCAATGGGGATGCCGGTGCTGAGATACGCAATCGCGTTGAAGGTCCAGCCGCCGAGAGCAGTGTTTCCAACTCCGCCAAGATTGAGCGCTCTTCCGTTGCCAATTGGGAGATCGTAAGAAGCCTCTCCGGTGAACTGGTACTTCACATCCTGCGGGCTCACTGCATGCTCGTAATTCATGTTCTTCCAGTCCTGAGGAGCGCCGAGGTGCGCACCTACAAACCCCAGCGGAGGATTGCCGTCGTCGGTGATGAGCTTTGCCCAAGTAAAGCTGGCCAGTGCGGTAAAGTGATGAACCAGTCGCTTTTGCACCTTGGTCTGCAATGAGCTGTACTCCGAGTCGCCACCCGGATAGCCATGCACGTTCACTCCATTGCCTGCGCCGTAGTTACCGTTGCCAAACTGGGGAAACGGCTGCACTGCGACCCAGAGCGGGACTGTAGAGGAGCCGTAGTTGGCATTTGTGGATGGCTGGATTGCCGCCCATTGATTCGGGACGGAGTTGTTGAGTAACCCCGATTGATACTCGTTGATGGTCCCAAGATCGAGCTGATTCAAATCGGCCCCGGAGAGCGGAAGAAAGAGACCGCGGCTGCCCACGTAGCCCGCGCTGACAATGACCTGATGGGGTAGTTCGTATTCCAGTCCGAAGTTGAAGTTGTAAGTAAGCGGAGTGCGCTGCGAGCGAAGCATGGTGCTGAGCGAGGTGCCAAGGTTGTTGCCGAGGCCGCTAGGTGAGCTCAGAACCGGAACCACTCCATTGGGAAAGGGATTGCTGAGGGTGCTGACAATGACCGTATTGCCCTGGTCGCCGCTGCAAACGTTGGCATTGGCACAGTCCCACGCAATCGTGTTTGGGTCTTCGTTCCAGTTGGTCGCGTTCCACGTTGTAGACGTTGAATACCCGTCGCTGTCGAGCGAAGTGGCGCCAACCATCTGGGCGCTCGGGCCATAGTAGAATCCGGCGCCGCCGCGCACGACCAGGTGATCCTGCGCCTGCCACGAAAAACCGAGACGCGGCCCGAAATTATTGATGTTCGTGGCAAATGGCGAGCGGTTGCTGCCATTCACATAAATCTCGGCTCCAATATAAGGAACGCCGCTAACCGTGTTGAGCGCGGTAGGATCGAAGTATTCAAGCCGATTGTGGCGCTCGGTCTTCCCGCCGAATATATCCCAGCGCAGCCCGGCGGTAACGGAGAGCGCTTTGGTCGGGCGCCAAGTGTCTTCGATGAAGGCCGCGTAATAGGGGTTGGCTTCAGCTGCAAACAGATCCTTGGTGAAGTTCGGATAGTCGTTCGACTCGGTTCCGGGCTCGGTGCCCATGCCCACCAGGAATGAAGCAAAATCGCTACCGCCGTTGGCCGAGCTCACGGTCTGATCCGTTGCCGAAATATCGAACAGGTACGAACCCGAAGGGGCAGGCGGCTGGCCGACGTTCAGCAACCGCTTCATGTATTCGAAGCCCGTGGAAATCTCGTGCTTGTCCCATACCTTGGTCACCGTGGCGCTGGCGTCGTTGTTCTCGCTGGCATATTGAAAGGTGTTGTAGTCGGCTGTGCCCCCAATTCCGCTGCCGTTGTCGTTGAAGATCACGAAGGGCAAAAGCTTGTAAACTTCCTGCGCGGCAAGCGCGGCCGGAAAACCGAGCGTAGTGATGTCGAACCCGACCTGCGAGGGATCGCCACCCTGATTTTCATAATGCCGTGTGAACGAGTAACGCAGTTGCAGCACCGTTGTGGGGTTTACCGTCACATCGTCGGCCAGCAAAACATTGCGGCCATTGGTCACGTTCTGGGCATAGTTCAAATCCCACATGTTACCGAACGCGTTAAAGGTGGAATTAAACAGGCGGTCGAAGGAAAAACGGCCGAAGATCCGCTGTTTCTGGCTCTTGTCCCAATCCATGCGGATATCGAATCGCTGTGCCGTGGTGGGGTCTAGTCCCGGTTTGAAGAAGTTCAACGAAACGTCGTCAGAACTCTGGTCGCAAGTGGATGGGTTCGGGTAGTTGCACTTGGGGAACTCTGAGAGGAACTTCAGTGCAATGGGATTGGGATTTGTAACGGTGTTGTTATTGAAGGGCTGCCGGGTTCCGGCTAGCGGGCCGCTTGCGATGTCCGGCTGCGTTGGATCGTAGATGGTAAAGCTGTCGGCCGAAAAGTTCCCGCTGCGCTCTGCAGTGGTGGGCACAACGAAGTAATTCGAGCCGTCGAATTGCTCCTGTTGGGTGGCCTCGTAGTCGGCAAAAAAGAACGTCTTGTCATGGCGGATCGGCCCGCCGATCGCTGCGCCCTCCTGATAACGATGGAAAGAAGGCGGCGTGTTTGGCGTGCCATTTGCAATATCGCTTTGCTTGTTGAAGTACTCGTTCGCAGCAAGCACATCGGGCCGGAATACGCCAAAACCATCGCCATGGAACTGGTTCGTACCAGACTTGGTGACCAGACTGATAACGCCCGCTCCACCGCTCTGATACGAAGCGGGAGTATTCTGCGTTTCCACACGGGTTTCGTCTACACCGTCCTCGGGAATTTCGAGCGCGGGAATGATGGCGGCGGCGTTATTCTCGGCGATCCCGATTGGACTGCCGTCAACCATGTAATAGACCGAGCCGACAATCGCGCCGTTAATGGTGTAGGACGAAACATCTACTCCCGGCCTTCCCGACGAGATGTTCTCAATGGCATAGGAGCTTGAGGAATTGGGTGCGCCATTGGCGGGTGTTACGCCCGGGCTCAACTGTACAAGGTCGAAAACATTTCGGGTGAGCAGTGGAACGCGGTCGATGGTATCGGCAGAAATGAGTTGTCCGACGGTGGAGTTGCTGGCGTCGACCAGCGACGTGGTCTCAGTCACGGTAACCGTCTCCGCGGTGCTGCCTACTTTGAGGGTGGCATTAGCGGTGGTCACCTGGTCGACCGTGACCGGGATGTTTTTGAGCACGACTTTATCGAAACCCTTCATCTCGAAGGTAAGCTGGTACGATCCAGGCGACAGCGAGACAAATGAGTAAAGGCCGGCGCCGGAGGAAACCGTGGATTGTTTGACTCCGTTAGCCAGGTCCTCAACCGTGACCGCCGCGCCCGGGACGATGGCGCCACTCTGGTCGGCCACTAATCCGCTGATGCCGCCTCTTCCAGCCTGAGCCAGGGCGGCGGCGGCGGAGCAGACAACGATGGTAGCGACAAAAAGATTCCTGAGCGCCGAAGATGCGCTTTTGATTCTGTGAGTCATGGCCATCCCTCAGAGCAAACGTCTTTATTCAAACGTTTGAATAATTATGCTATAGTAGGTGCACCCTGATCGACTGTCAAGCGGAAAATGGTCCCGGGGGATCGGCGGCACAGGCAGGACCGGCCCCGCAAAGGGCTGGGCGTGGAGGCGCGAAATTGACTCAAGGAAAGTCCGGTCACGTAACTCTGCTTGATGTGGCCCGCGCCTGCGGATTCTCAGTGTCCACGGTGTCGATTGTCTTGAGCGAAGCACCGCTCTCACAAAACGTAGCAGCCAAAACACGCGAGCAGGTCCGCACCATGGCGCGCAAGCTGGGTTATCACCCCGACGCCTTTGCGCGTTCGTTGCGCAGCCGAAGCAGCCAGACCATCGGTGTTCTGGCATTCGATCTCTCCGACCCGTTCTGTATTCCGGTGGTGCGCGGCATCCAGGCCGGACTCTATCCCGCGCGTTACCTGCCGCTGCTCATCGACGCCCAAACTCAGCGCCGCCTCTTCGACAGCTACGTGAAGATGATTCTCGAACGCCGCGCCGAAAGCCTGATCGTCATCGCCAGCTGGGTGTTTGACGAAGCAAATCTACTCGCGGATCTGAAGAAGAACCACGTGCCGATTGTGATCATCGGGCGCGACCTGTCAGAGCGCGGAATTAATTCGGTATTAGTGGATAACGAGGCTGGAGGCGCACTGGCAATGCGGCACCTCACTGAACTTGGACACAAGAGGATCGCAGTAATCCGCGGGCCCGAGGAGATGTTTGACAGTGAACCGCGCTGGGCGGGAATACAACGTGCGGCAGTTTCAGCCGGAATCAAGCTGAATCCGAAGCTGGTATTTCAATTGCCCGGACTGGTGGATCCGGCGTCAGGCTTCGAGGGCGGCATCCGGCTCGCCAAGGAGATGCTTGCCTCAGAACGGCCGTTCACCGCCGTGGTTGCATTCGACGACCTTACTGCGCTTGGTGTGGTGCGCGGTCTCACTGGCGCCGGCGTCCGCATACCCGACCATTGCGCGGTAGTAGGCTTCGACGGCGTTCTTCCTGCCGAAGTGGCGACGCCGGCGATCACTACCATTCGCCAACCGCTGAAAGAGATGGGAATGCAGGCGGCCGAGTGGGTGATGCAGGCGATCGCAAAACGGGGGCGCGGTATCGATGAAGCGCCCCGGCTCTACAAGGCACAACCTGAGCTGGTAGTCCGGGACTCGACCTCAGTTCCACCGCAGCGAAGACGATTGGACCGCGAGCGGAACGGTCGAGAGCCTTGACAAAGCGTGCAGGCGCAGCAGATAGTGCCTTTATTCAAACGATTGAATTGATCAACTCAACATGCAGAACGCATAAAAGGTCAACCATAGACATGATCACCAAATCTTCCTTTTCACTCCTCGTACTGATGGCGCTTCCTGTAAGCGCAAGCGCCACATCGATCACCCTTCTGCATGACAACTGGCGTATTGAATCGGCATGCAAAGCGACCGCAGACGGCGGAAGAATCTCCATGCCGGGATTCCCTGTCGACAGCTGGCTGAAGGCTTCGGTTCCAAATACGGTGCTGGCCGCACAGGTCGCTGCCGGCGTATTTCCCGATCCCTACTTTGGACTGAACCTTCGCCAGGTACCGGGAACGACCTATCCCATCGGCAAGCTGTTCGCGAATCTACCCATGGACCCTGACAGCCCTTATCGGTGTGGCTGGTGGTATCGTACGGAGTTTTCGACGCCTGCGAAGACAGAAAAGGATGGTAAAGTCTGGCTGCATTTTGGCGGCATCAACTACCGAGCCGACATCTGGGTAAACGGTCACCAGGTCGCCGACAAGACCGCAGTGGCCGGAGCCTATCGCACTTACGATTTCGATGTGACTGACTACGTAAATCGCAATCATCAAAATGTTCTAGCTGTGGAGACCTTCGCGCCAACCGAAAAGGACCTCGGCATCAACTGGGTGGATTGGAACCCTGCGCCACCGGACAAAGACATGGGACTGTGGGGCGCGGTCGACGTGGAATCGACCGGCCCAGTGACCGTGCATTCACCGATGGTAGCGACGCATTTTGAAGACGACTCGCTCAATGTGGCCAATCTCACCGTGTACGCCGAACTTCACAACGCAACCGGTCAAAGCGTGAAGGGGGTGGTATCGGGTTCCGCTGCTGGAGTGAAGTTTGAGCAACCGGTCGAACTGGCGGCCAACGAAACTCGCACCGTGGCATTCGCGCCCGAGCAGTTTCCGCAACTGCGCGTTCGCGATCCGAAAGTCTGGTGGCCCTGGCAAATGGGTGACCCGCATCTCGAGCG
>JASHVU010000015.1 GCA_030044455.1 Acidobacteriaceae bacterium
CGTGCAATATAGTTGATTTCACCGTTGTCGAAGTAACCGCTGAAGGGGCCGGCGGTTGCTGGGAAAGTCTCCCCACTCTTGGTGAGGACGTTCCCATAGTTAAGGGAAGCGCTGATGCGGTGCCTCTCAGAAAAATTGTGATCAACCTTGACGTCGATTCTGTACTCGTCCTCCAAAGGAGTGCCGGCGTACGAAGGGAAATTTCCGCTGATGAGGCGGTTTTGCGTAGGCGCATAGTACTTGGCGTAGGCGGCGGCAATATTTTGCGATATCGCGCCGACCCGGGCTTGCGGAATCTGGTTATTGGCGAATGGCGTCGCGCAAGTTACGCCGCCAACCTGCGTCCAGGTTGTAGGATCGAAGACCTGCCCGTACTGGTACGGATCGCCTGTGCAGGGGTTAATCCAAGGAGTTCCTGGGGGTGAACCGGCGGTGGTGTTTCCCGAAGGGACCATGATGGTACCCGTGCTCGCACCCATGGTGAGCAGCGGGCTCAGATCGTAATTTCCCGACCCGTTGACAGTGACCATCTGGGTGAGCGGAACCGTGGACCCAGTGGGATTAAGGGTATTATCGGTCTGCTTGTAATACTCAAAATCGCCGAAGAAGAAGGTGTGGTTCCTCCAAATGGGGCCACCGACGCTGCCGCCATAGTCGTTGAAACTATACGGCGCCCGAGGCACGTTGTAGTAATTGTCGATCCATTGATTGGCGTTCAGAACCTGATTCTGCAGATTCTCAAACGCGGAGCCGTGAAACTTGTTGGTGCCGGATTTGAGCGCAAGGACAATCGATCCACCGCCGGTCTGGCTAAGCTCCGCATCCGTCACGTTGGTCTGAACTTGCATTTCCTGGATACCCTCCTGAACCGGAGGGATATTGTATCCCTGATTTCCCGCGGCGCTGGCGTTGGCGCCGTCGATAAACAGGGAGTTGGTAAAGGTCTGGCCGCCCGCCATGCCAATCCAGCTCTGAGTGCCCCCTAGCGAAAGCGACGACTCTGACACGTTCGGAGAGGAAGCCATGAGGAGAGTGAAAGCGTTGCGTCCCCCGCTAGCATCCAGCGGCAGGTCCTCGATCGCGTCTGTCTCCAGAGTCGTGGATTCGGTGGCGTTTTGCGACTCCATAGCTGGAGCCGTAGCGGTCACTGTGACCGTTTCGCTTGTCGCTCCAACGGTCATGGTTACGTCGACCCTAATCTCCTGGCTCGCGAGCGGCGAAATGCCGGTCTGCGTGTAGGATTTGAAGCCGCCGCGCTGCACGTCTAACGTGTAAACCCCCACAGGCAGATTGGGGATGCTGTAAACGCCATCTCCATTCGTGGGGCTGGCAAACACCACCCCGGTGTCTTGATTCGTAACCGTAACGGCAGCTCCGCGCAGAACTGCTCCCGCCGAATCCTTTACTGTTCCCGTGATTGTTGCACGGTCTGTCTGGCCATAAGCCAAAGCGCAAACCGCCAACATCGCAAACAGCAATGTGCAGAATTTGGATCCTATTTTTCGCATCGCTTGACCTTTCTCAACCGTCGCCGGTCAGTTTGATATTTTGATTGCAACCCGCCTTGCGGATCTATTTAGTTTCGGCCCGCGGCGGCAGATGATTCTAAGAACCTGATTGACATCGAACGTCAGCACTCACACGTTTTTGACCTCGAACAAAAACCCACTCACGTGCGTCAAGAACCTCGGAGGAACATAAAAGCTGCGTAGGAAACACGTCACAGAGCTACACGAACGGTAAAACCCTTACCTACCACCGTCATCTTGAAAACGGAGTCGCAAGATCGGTTCTCCTCTCGCCTTTGAGGGAAGATGCAGTCTTCTGAACTCCGAGTGAATCCTGAAGCCGACCGGGGGATGGCCCTTACGCGATAAACTCTTCTTCCACTGAGGAAGTTCCTGTCAGGTCAATACCTACCTGGACCTCAAGGACTGTCGAAAGCGTTTTCAAAGTTCCTGATTCGCTGCTTTCGCCAACTGCGCCGAAAGCTCCCATCACCCAATTCCGGCTTGCTTAGGGTGGTTTCGCGGCGTATCCTGATCAACGCAGAAAAGGATGCTGAATAAACTCGACGTTGGGAAGTTCCATTGATGTCTAATCGAGTTAACGCAACAGTGAGGAAACAGGTTACGGTCGCTAACCAGCTGATTTATGATAGCGATACACGGTTGTTACCCGAATGTTAAACGTTCACCAGAAGGAAAGTGAAAAGGCCGGCTCTATCGATCAGCAGATTTGTCTCGCTGAGGTCGACCGCCTTGTACGGAGTCCTTCTCTTTCGGGAAGTGAAGCTCTTTGCAAGTTGCTCCAGTTCCTGGCCCAGCATACGCTGAATTCCCCGGAAGACCATCTAAAGGAGTACGAAATTGCAACCCAGGTATTCGGCCGCCCAGCGGATTTCGATCCTCAAGCCGACTCGGGAGTCCGCGTACAAATGGGTCGCCTCCGTTCGAAGCTGGCGGAACACTACCAAACGGCAGGCGCAGAGGACCCTATTCAAGTTGAGGTGCCCAAAGGTGGCTACTCCCTCACATTTCGTCAGCGGGTCATCACAGCAACGGCAGATCCAATACCGATAAGCGCCCCGGTCCCTACAACGAAACCGGCGCGAACCGGGGTGCGGCTCTCATTGCTGATAGGCGCCACCACATTAATCTGCGTTATTTCCGCAGCTGGCGTTCTGATCGTTGTCTCTCACCGATCACCAGGCTCGTCCAACACCGCGGCCAACCAAACGGCCCAATCGGCTCCTCAAAGCCTGCAGACATTTTGGGGACCCTTTCTACAGGGCTCACAGGCCCCGTTTGTTATTTTCAGCAATGCACAGTTCGTTGGGAATCCCATTACGGGAATGCGGTATTACGATCCTTCAAAGGATCCTCGCGATCAAATCTCGGAACACTACACCGGGATCGGGGAAGTGATGGGAGTGGAGGAATTGGAAGGCCTATTCCTTCGTTTAGGGCGGCAAATTCAAATTAAGAGAGGCGGCCTTTTTACTCTCGACGATGCGCGCAAGAATAATCTGATTTTTGTGGGTTCACCGACAGAGAATCTTACTCTCGGCGAGATTCCTCAGAATAGCGGCTTTGCCTTTAAACGTCTTCAAGTGCGTCAAAACGATTGGGTTCAGGCGGTGATCGATCTACGGCCAGGGCCGGGCGAGAACGCCACGTATCTCCCCTCACCAGAAACACAATTGATGCAGGTCGACTACGCGGTAATCACCCTGACCCACGGACTCGATCGTTCCCGGTGGACGCTTATTCTTGCAGGTGCATCAACCGTTGGCACCCAGGCGGCGGTCGACTATGCCTGCGACCCCGATTCAGTCAAAGATCTTCTTCACCGGCTTGACGTACCACTCGGCGCCGGCATGGAGCCTTTTGAAGCGCTGCTTCGAATCAAGGTAGCGAACGATGTTCCTCTTACGAGTGAGTTGGTAAAGTTTCGCAAAACAGAATGATTTTCCTCGGCATCCGGACATCATCACGCTGTTTAAAGCGCGCAAGCGTCCATCCTTTGCCCGGCAGATCGCAATTGTGTTACATCACTGTGCTTTGCCCGGTTGCCTGGCTCGCAGGCACTCGCGCGGGCCACATCCATAGGCCTGAGTGAAGACTTTGTAAAACTGTGCGTAACTACCGAATCCCGCAGCATATACGGCCTCTGAGAGAGTCGCCTGGTCGGGCCGGCGGTACTGCTCAAAGAAGCGCGCAAGTCGCAAGGAGTTGCGGTATCGATTGAGAGGCACACCGATCTGGCGGTGAAATGTCCGGCTTAAATGCGATTTGCTCGTTCCGCAGGCCCTCGCGAGGCGAGCCAGGTCCTGCTCATTCTCGTCCTCGCTCAAGAGCTTAAGCGCACGCCGCACCGCCGGATGCAGAGCAACCGCATCGCGTCTCGACTGGCCGCTGAACTGTTTGCTCCAGCAGAACAGCAGCAGATAATGCAGGCCTGCATTCAGTGCGTCGGGGTCGTGGTGCGCGAAATGAAAACTCGATGCCGGACCGAAGCCGGCCTCCCGGTTCAGCAAATCCGCATCCAAGGAGCTGCGCATTGAGGAATCCAACACGTTGCATACCAGATCGAAGGACTTGGGGTCGAGCACCGTGCTCAAAATGTGATCCCGTTGATCCGGCGAATGCTTGAGTCCTTCATATGCGGCTGTATGACACGATTTGTTGATAAGTGACGGCTTGAATGCCACGACGTAAAATCGCGCGTTAACGGACCGGTCCACCAATTGATGTTCCTGGTCGGGGAACAGCCACAGAATGGTCCTGGGCGAAAACGTAAACCTGCACCCGTTCATCACGTAGGTGATAGTTCCCTGGACAACCAGGTTCAACTCCAGTTCGGCATGGTGATGAGATTCGATTCTCTGTAAGTTTCGTGCGGATTCTGCCAGGTAAAGCAAACCATCATACTCGCGATCGAGCTTCAGGTTCACCAGCATTAGGACAATATACGAAATCTTTTGATCACTTGTCGAGAAGACATCGCGATGGGCCCCCTGTAATGTGAAGCAGGCTCGCTCGTCGGCCATGAGAACCTTCCCCTTGACTACACGAGCATTTGGACGTCTCCCGTCCGGCGAATCGATCGAGGCATGGACGCTGTGCGGGGCTGGCGGCCTCACGCTTGAAGTCATCACCTACGGAGCAATTGTCACTCAATTGAAGGTGCCTGACAAAAATGGCCGCCTTGCCGATGTGGTGCTGGGATTCAATAACCTGGACTCCTATTTGGCAGATTGCGCGTATGTCGGCTCCGTGGTCGGCCGCGTCGCGGGACGCATCCCCGGAGGCCGATTCAATCTGGAAGGCAATACCTACGAACTTGCGCGCAACGATCCTCCCAATCATCTTCATGGCGGCCTGGCGGGGTTCAATAAGAAGGTCTGGCACGCCGCCTCCCAAAACGGCTCGAACGGCGCACCTTCGCTGAGCCTTGCTTACAAGAGCTTGCATGGCGAAGAAGGTTATCCCGGCGCCGTCGATGTCGTGCTTACCTTCACAGTCCGGCACGACAATGTCTTGCTGATTGATACGCAAGCCACTACGGACCGCGCCACCCCGTTCAGTCTCACTTTTCATCACTACTTCAACCTTGCTGGAGAAGCCGCAGGCTCAATCGCCGATCACGAGCTTCAGGTTCATTCCGACGAATTTGTTCCAGCCGACGAGCACATGACGCCGCTCGGCCGTCTTGAACCGGTTACTGGCCGCAACAATGATTTCCGCCGGCCGCGAAATCTTGGCGCTGCACTCCCGCTTCTGTTTCGGAGACATGGCGACCTGTATCGTATTCGCCGGACCTCGCAGCAACGCGCTGTATCGGAGCCGACACCCGCCGTCCGCCTCGTCCATCAAGACAGCGGGCGCGTTCTCGAAGTGTCCACGACGGCTGACTATCTGCAGCTGTATTCCGGCTCCGGGCTCGACGGCTCCGTAGTCGGAAAGTCCGGCGTTCCCTACGCGCGTCACGCGGGGATTTGCCTTGAATGTGAAGGCTATCCGGACGGCGCCAATGTTCCGCAAATGGGCGATATCATTCTGCGTCCCGGTTTTCCGCGGCGCGAAACCACGGCTTACGCTTTTCAACTCGCGTAAAGAACTCTTCCCCACAGAGGTCCGCTCGGATATGAGTAGTTCCGCAACTGCCACCTCCACTCCGCGAGTCCTGCTTGACTATTGCCTTACCGGCGCAAACTCTTTTTTGGCCGTCGAGAATGGGCTTGCCGAGGCCGACTGGTATCAGTGCGCCGTGCCGCGCGAAACTTTGCGCAGCCTGCTCGAGCGTAGAGACGGCCCGGCCATCCGCGACACTGTCCTATGGTTCGCTCTTATCTTTGCCAGCGGATTCGCAACTTTCACGCTGTTGCATACCGTCTGGGT
>JASHVU010000220.1 GCA_030044455.1 Acidobacteriaceae bacterium
CCGCTCTTCGCGGCATCCCCCGACATTTCTCTGGTTGCGCCCCTGTTTCGGGTGCCGTATATCCTCCAAGCCAGCTTCCAGGTTGAGACTGAGATTCTGCCCAACACCACCTTCAGCATTGGCACCATGTGGAATCATGGCGTCCACCTGCTTTCAGGCAGCGCGTACGACCTGAATCTGATGCCCCTGCAAGGCACAACCACCTACGTTGTTTGCGGCGCTAATGCCACAACCGCGCCCTGCCCGGGAAATACAGTCACGCTGCCGAATATGGACAATGGGCTGCTGAGTGAAGGCCTGGTCAGCAGCAGCCTTGGTCAGATCGATGAGCTCATCAGTTCCGGACAGAACGATTACAACTCGCTCTTTGCAACGCTCCAGCGGCGTGTAGCGCTTGGCCTCTCGCTTCAAACCTCGTACACATTTGCCAAGAGCATCATGCGCGATGGCATGGACTTCAACAACCAGTTCAATTTCAGCAACACCCATGCACCCTCGTTGCTTGACCAGCGGAACAAGGTCACGGTGGCGGCTCTCTACCAGCCAGCACCCAGGCGATTGGCGAGCGGCAGCCCAGCCCACGCACTTTTTGCCGATTGGATCCTCAGCACGGTAATGGAGTTCTCATCGGGGCGGCCATTCGCGGCACTGCTCAGTCCCGCCTGCACCAGCTCCACTGTTTCTTTCAGCAACTGCGACGGGGCCAACGACAACCTGAACGACACGGCCTTCAACCAGGATACGGCGAACACTGCGGGAGGTATCAACGGCGGCGGGCCCACGCCGGGCATCGGGGTGAATTCCTTCTATGGTCCGTGGCTGGAGCGCATTGACGCCGCGCTGGCGCGGGATTTCTCAGTGAAGGAAGGCAAAGATGTGCAGATTCAGGTGCAGGCCTTCAATGTGCTCAACCACGCCAACTTCTACGTGCAGAACGGAGACGGCATCAACCAGCTCGAATACAACCCCATCGGTAGCAACTGTGGCGACGGCGCCACGCTGAATCAGACCTGCTACCTGGTGCCCAACACTGGCCCCGGCAACTTTGGCGCCTTGCAGGAGATTAGCCCGAACGGCCTTCCGCGCGTGCTTCAGTTTTCCGCACGATTCACTTTCTAGGCTGCACGATCATGAGAATCCTGGTTATCGAAGACGAAGTAAAGACCGCGAAGTTCCTCAAGAAGGGTCTGAGCGAAGCCGGTTACGTGGTCGACGTTGCTGCTGTCGGCCTTGAAGGCCTGCACATGGCCGTCGAAATCGATTTCGACCTCATCGTTCTCGATGTGATGCTTCCCGGACTCGAGGGATGGCAGGTGTTGGCCCGCCTGCGTGAGGCGGGCCGGAAGGTGCTGGTGCTGATGCTTACCGCTCGCGACGCCGTGCACGAGCGCGTGCGTGGATTCGAGTTGGGAGCCGACGACTACCTGGTAAAGCCATTCGCATTCTCCGAACTGCTGGCCCGGGTGCGCTCCCTGTTGCGCCGCTCAACGCCGCGTCCACAGGAAACCCTGCGCATGGCAGACCTGGAGATCGACCTGCTGCGCCATCGCGCGACCCGTGCCGGCCTCAAGATTGACCTCACCTCGAAGGAGTTCCTGTTGCTGACTCTGCTGGCGCGCCGCGCCGGCGAAGTGCTGTCGCGAACCCTGATCGCCGAGTCGGTCTGGGATATGAACTTCGACAGCGATACCAACGTGGTGGATGTGAATGTGCGCAGATTGCGCAGCAAGGTGGACGACCCCTTCCCCGTCAAGCTGATTCACACGGTGCGCGGCGCCGGCTATGTCTTCGAAACCGAATCGTAGCGCCAGCGCGTTGCTGCAACCGCGCAGGACCTTGGCGTTCCGGTTGTCGGCGGCCTATTCGTTGGCGGGCTTGATGCTGGTAATTCTCGCCACGGCGAGTCTCTACATCGTTCTGCGCACGGAATTGGACCGAAGTACCGAGCTGTTCCTTGCCGACAAGCTGCACGTGCTCCAAACCATGCTGCGGGAACGGCCAAACGACGAGGATGGGCTGCGCGAAGAGATTGAGCTTGAGTCTCAGGCCCGCCGGTACCAGCAGTTCTACATTCGCCTCCTCGATGAACGCGGCCTGCCGATCATGACCACGCCTGAAATGGCCGCACAATTGGATCTTGCCGAGCTCGCCAATCGAACCAGCGGCCGTCCCGAGCACTCGTTTGCCATGGCGGGCCGGCATGGGCGGCCATTCCGGGTCGCAACCGCCCGCGTTGCTGTCGGCACTCCGCCAACGCACAGCGACACGGTTCAAATCGCCATCGACGTCTCTCAGGAAGAAGATCTGCTGGCGAGGTTTCGACGTTGGTTCTGGGGAATTCTGCTGGCGACCGCGGTTCTCTTCCCGCTGGTGGGATACCGAATCGCGCGGCACGGCATTCGGCCCGTCGAAGAGATGGCTGCAACCGCGCGCAGAATTACATCGTCGAATCTGCGCGAACGGATCGGGGCGGAAGGGTATCCGTCGGAACTTGCGTCGCTGGCGGGTACGTTCAATGAGATGCTGGACCGGCTCGAAGAATCCTTCGAGCGCATTTCGAGATTTTCAGCCGACATCGCGCACGATTTGCGCACGCCGGTCAACAACATCCGCGGAGAAGCCGAAGTGGCTCTCGCTCGCTCCCGGACGGTCGCAGAGTACCGCGACGTGCTGGAGTCTTCATTGGAAGAAGCAGTCCGGCTGTCCGATCTGATCGGCGATCTCCTGTTTCTGGCCCGCGCCGAGAGCCCCCTGACCGAGTTGCATCGAGAGAGCGTGAACATCGGCGAGCTGCTGTCCACGGTCCGCGACTACTACGAAGCTTCTGCGGCCGACGCAGGAATATCGCTTATCGTGAAGGGCGGAACCGAGCCGCTCAACGCGGAGCTGGATCGCTCTCTCATGCTGCGAGCAGTGAGCAACCTGGTCTCGAATGCCATTGCACAGACGCCGCCAGGAGGAACCGTAACGCTGGCGGCCACCAACGAGGACGCCGCGATTCACATCGAGGTTTCCGATACCGGGGTCGGCATTCCCGCCGAGGCGCTGCCCAGAGTATTCGATCGCTTCTTCCGCGTCGATCCGTCGCGCTCCAAAACATCGGGTGGCACTGGGTTGGGCCTGGCTATCGTGCAGAGCATCCTTACGCTCCACGGCGGCAGCGCCGAGATTGCCAGTCAGCTCGGCCGTGGAACTCGCGTCACGCTGCGCATGACAGCCCTCGCTACGCGATGAAAAAACTCCCGTTCTCACGGCAAGCTGGCCCCGTTGCTGAGTTTTCTCGGCGCAAAATGCGCTTGGCTTGCGGCAATTCCTGTGATGCTCAAGTCCGAAGCGATTGCCGCCAAGTCGCCGCGACATCGGGGCCCCGAGCGAATGATTTGTATTCGCTGGAGTGGGACAACAAGGAGTCGGCGACCTCTCACAATCCTCTTGTGGTCACGCTTACCCCAAATTGCTCCCAGCTTCCAGCTCGGGTCTGTTTCTGGTTGGCTTCGCGGCGATGGCATACCCCCCCCAGTATTCTCCGACAATAACTTGATTGTTTTCATGCGGTTAGCGAAAAAGTTTTGCGCTAAACGCATTACAATCAAGGCGTTGCGGCCAGAATATTGAAACGAAACGGGTTATCTACCATTCTCTGCGCCTCTCTCGATGCAACTCTATGAAACTAAAGGTTCGGCATTCGCGAGCACCGCAGCGCGAAATCACACCGAAGCCGATGAGCCCCGGGTTCGACGGCCGATGGTCAGCGAGCGATTCGGGCCTGCCGTTTTTCAGGAGGATTCTCTGCCCTGATTTGAATGTAGCGCAGAACGGGGAAATTACATGCAAACAGGAGCGAAAGAGTCACTCGTCATTTGCGGGTGGGCCGGATTGAAATCCGGGTGCGTTATCGGGGAACCAGGTCTGGTCAAGGGCGTCACCAAACTGCTTGAAATCGCAGTATTTGCAAGTGCGGTTCAAGCAATGCCAACACCCAAGTTCACCTTACCCACCTGTCTCATGCCGTGGCGACCGGCTTCTGCCGTCATCCAATGATAGCTGGCGCCATGAGCTGCCCCCCGGGTTCGGCGATCCAGT
>JASHVU010000221.1 GCA_030044455.1 Acidobacteriaceae bacterium
GTTCTATGTCTTCTTCTATATCGATCTCGGGCTGCTCGTCTTTAACATTCTGCCGATTTATCCGCTCGATGGAGGGCAGATTCTGCGCTCGCTGCTGTGGTTTTTTCTCGGCAAGGCGCGCAGTCTGCAAGTGGCAACCATAATTGGTTTTGTGGGTGGGACCGGGCTCATCCTGCTTGCGATCAAGTGGGAAAACACCTGGGGTTTTTTGATTGCCGGCTTTGTTGTGCTGAACTGCTGGGGTGGTTTGCAACATGCCCGCCAGCTTATCAAGATTGAGAGGCTGCCGCGGCGGGAGGGGTTTGCCTGCCCGGAGTGCCATACCAAGCCGCCTATCGGCTCTTATTGGCGGTGCTCCAACTGCAACTCGGCTTTTGACACGTTTGCCTGCCAGGCTGCATGCCCGTTCTGCGGCAAGGAGTTCAATACCACCGTGTGCCTGGACTGCGGGCGGTCAAGCCCGATTGCCGCGTGGGTGCAGCCGAACCAGGGCGTGTTGAACGGGGTGGAGATTATTCCGCCGGGGTCAGCGAGCTACGGCGGGCGATGAATTGCGCGTGCCAACGGGACGCCCGCAGGACAACCGCACTGGAGCGCGGCGCTACAAATGGCGAGTGCCCCGGGTCCCTTGCATCTGGGGACCAGGGAGTCCATCCGACGGTTCTGACAGATCCTAGTTCAGCTTCTCCAGGAACTCCTTCATCCGCCTTACACCCTCGTCGATGTTTTGTTTGGTGACGGGGTAGGAGATACGGATGTGCTCCTGGGTGCCGAAGGCCTCACCGGGAACCGTGACCACGTGGGCCTCGTGCAGCAGGCGGGTGGCCAGATCCGTTGCCGACTTGATACCGCCTTTGCCGAGAAACGCTCCAATATTCGGATACACGTAGAAGGCGCCCTCGGGTTTGGTGCAGGTGACGCCGGAAATCTGGGCCAGCGCGGCCAGCATGTAGTCGCGCAGATCGATGAACTCGGCGCGAAACTGGCCCACACACTCCTGCGAGCCGCTGAGCGCCGCAACCGCGGCCTTCTGCACGACGCTGGTGGCGTTTGAAGTCTGCTGCGATTGCAGCTTGCTCAGGTTCGAGACAATGGCCTTCGACGCCAGCGCGTAGCCCGCGCGCCAGCCGGTCATGGAGTAGGTCTTCGAGAGCGAGCCCAGAATGACCAGGTGCTCCTTGGCCCAGGTGTAGGAACCGCCCGAGACGCACTTGCCGGTGTAGTTGAGGTACACATAGCACTCGTCCAAAAGCAAGAAAATACCGCGCTCGTGGGCGAGCTGGACGATGCGCTCAAGATCGGCGGAAGAGACCACGGAGCCGGCGGGGTTCGACGGCGAGTTGAGGATGATGGCCTTGGTGCGCGGGGTGACAGCGCGCTCGATTGCGTCCGCCGTGATGCGGAAGTTCTCGGATTCCTCGGTATCGAGGTAGACGACCCTGCCGCCGGCGTACTGGATGATGTCTTTGAAGCTGACCCAGTAGGGAACGGGCAGAATCACTTCATCGCCATGGTCCACAAGAATCTGGATGGCATTGAACAGGGCATGCTTGCCGCCGGTCGTGAAGATGGCTTCGTCGATCGAGTAGTCGGAGCCGAAGTCGCAGGCGTGCCGTTCAACGATGGCCTTGCGCACGTCGGGAATGCCGGGTACGACGGTGTAGCGGGTGAAATTGGCATCGATGGCGGCAATCGCTGCGTCCTTAATGTGCCGCGGGGTGGGGAAATGCGGTTCCCCGGCGCCGAAATCGACGAGGTTGGCGCCCTGGGCGCGCAGCTTGGCGGCTTCAGCGGCTACCGCCATGGTGGCTGACACTTCAATGCGGCCGATCCTGTCGGCAAAGACTTTTGCGGGAGCTGTAACGGTCATACTTCTATCTTTACAGATTTTTGGTTTGCGCGAAACCTGCAGGTCGAATCTTAGACCGCACGGCAAGGTCGAATTGCGAAAGAGCGTCGCCTGCATCTGTTGCTGCGTGCAGCTAAACTGTGGATAATTCGCCGCCTCAGCAAGGGATATCAGGCTTGCCGCGAAAGAGGAGATCGAAGGATGAACCTCCGAAGAGGGATTCTAGTCTGCTTTGTCTCTATGGTCGTCTCCCTTTGTTTACTGCTTTGGGAATACCCATGGTCAATTTACCAAGGAACTTTCACTTTCGGGTGGCGCATCACTCTGGTCTCGTACTTCTTGCTTGCACTGATTATCGGATTAGTCGAGGGGACGCTTGTCTCCGTGCTTTCCCTTCTCAAGCAAATGCGGCCGTTCGGCCAGGCGACGTTGACTGGCGTCTCGTCCGCCATCTTCCTTTTTGCCGGTTCGATTGCACTTGGTCCCGGAGGCGCGGACCTGTTCGGAACGAGGATCGGGGGTATTTTCTTCGCAGAGTGGAAATTCGCGATTTTTGACCTTGAGGCTGCGCTGCCAATTTCGATTCTGAGTGCGAGCATTGTTTGGATGGTGGTGCGTCGCGGAATAAGGGGCGTCCGATCCGCATCTTAACGTCTACGCCTCCAAACCTTAGCTTGAGAAGCGAGACAGGGATTCGGTCGCGCCACTGGCCCCTGCTATACGTCCCCGCTCCCTACTCCCTTGCTTACTTGTTCCCTGCTTTCACGAACTTTTCCCCGCCCGCCTCCGTATTCCCTCAAAACAAAGCTTGCCGACTCGCCGCTGGCGTGGAGTATCTTCAATTAACCGGGCCGCTCACCGATCACAGTCCTCAGTTTCTGTCTCTCAATTGCGTCCCTGAATTCAGGAGGATCAAGCTGCATGGAGCTTCGCATCGAAGGCCTGAACAAGGTCTACAAGGGCGGGATTCGCGCCCTGGACAACGTAAACCCGACCATTCCAACAGGGCTCTATGGGTTACTCGGCCCCAACGGCGCCGGAAAATCCACGCTGATGCGCACCATTGCCACATTGCAGGAGCCGGACTCGGGTTCCATTCAAATGGATGAACTGGATGTGCTCCGCTCCAAAGATGAAGTGCGCAAGATCCTGGGCTATCTTCCCCAGGACTTCGGGGTGTATCCGCGCGTGAATGCCGAGGAGATGCTGGACCAGATTGCGCTGCTGAAGGGCATTGTGAATGGCCGCCAGCGTAAAGAGGTGGTGCACGAGATGCTGCATCGCGTGAACCTGTGGGAGGTGCGCAAAAAGCGGCTGACCAGTTTTTCAGGCGGCATGCGTCAGCGCTTCGGTGTTGCGCAGGCGCTCATCGGCGACCCCAAGCTGCTCATCGTCGACGAGCCCACCGCCGGACTCGACCCCGGCGAGCGCAACCGCTTTTACAACCTGCTGGCCGAGATCGGCGACAACGTCATCGTCATTCTATCAACGCACATTGTTGAAGATGTGACTGACCTGTGCAGCAACATGGCCATCATTCATTTGGGCAAGGTGCTGTATGCGGGCGCACCTGATCGAGCAGTGACCAGCCTTGAGGGAAAGGTGTGGCGCAAATCGATTGAGCGCAGTGCGGTGAAAGAGTACGCAGACCGCATGCACGTGATATCGAATAAGCTCGTGGCCGGCAGGCCGCTGATTCACGTTTTTGCGGATGCCGCGCCGGAAGATGGATTCATTTCTGTAACTCCGGACCTTGAAGATGTCTTCTTCGCCAGAATCGCGGGGCTGAGCCAGGGATCTGATGGGGCGGCGATTTCGCCAAACCAATCCCTCGGGGACTAAAGTCCCGCTGTTTTCTGATGGCAGACGGC
>JASHVU010000222.1 GCA_030044455.1 Acidobacteriaceae bacterium
AACTGCCAGGCGCTTCGGTTTCTGAAATCCTCTCCACAACATAGTCATCTCTCGTTTCTGGCGCGGCGTGTACGTCGCGATGCATTTTGCGGCGGCCGCGCAAGGGCTCCTTGGGTTGGAATGAAGCTCTCAGCTTTCAGCCGTCAGCTTTCAGTTCCCATCTCGGCTGAACGAACGGCTCAGGCCCACCGAGAAAAAGCTGAAAGCTGACAGCTGAGAGCTGTTAGCTGTTACTTCGAGTACAGTTCGACGATCAGCTGTTCGTTGATCGGCAAATTCACATCGGCACGTTTCGGCAGGTGCAGAACGCGTCCCGACAAGTTTTCAAAATTGGCCTCGAGCCAGGTCGGCACTGGATTCTGCGCGGCAAACTGCGAAGCCTGTTCAACAATCACCAGCTTCTTCGCCTCCTCGCGAATGGCGATCTCGTCACCGGCGCTTACCTGGAATGACGGAATGTTGACTTTCTTGCCGTTCACTGTCACATGCCCGTGACGAACCACCTGGCGCGCCTGCCGCCGCGAGATGGCGAAACCCAGCCGGAACGCCACGTTGTCGAGCCGCCGTTCGAGCTGCTGGATCAGCAGTTCGCCGGTCACGCCCGTCGCGCGGTTGGCCTTCTCATAGTACTCGCGGAACTGGCCCTCAAGCGTGAAGTACATGCGCTTAGCCTTCTGCTTCTCGTGCAGTTGGAGGCCATAGCCCACGATCTTGGCTTTGCGATCTTTTCCGTGCTGCCCGGGCGGGAAGTTGCGCTTCTCAAGCGGGCAACGGTCGGAAGTGCATTTGGTGCCTTTCAAAAAAAGCTTTGTGCCTTCGCGGCGGCAAAGGCGGCATACTGCTCCGGTGTAACGTGCCATTTCTTCTCCTGACTTCGGATGTCGATCGCTTTACGCGCCCGTGGCGCTTCGTCGCGATCCATGTTCGAGCCTATAGCTTTTAGCTACTAGCTTCTAGCTCTTTCCGGCTCCATCCAAGAGTCGCGAAACCCGCCCTCAACAGGATGGGGCTAGTAGCTAGAAGCTAGCGGCTAGTAGCTGCTTTCTTACACGCGCCGTCTCTTCGGCGGTCTGCACCCGTTGTGCGGTACCGGCGTAACGTCGCGAATGGTCTTTACCTCAATGCCGGCGGCAGCCAGGGCGCGGATGGCCGACTCGCGGCCCGATCCCGGACCAGCGACCCGCACATCGACAGTGCGCAGGCCGTGATCGCGGGCCATGTTGGCAGCGTTCGACGCTGCTTGCTGCGCTGCGAACGGCGTTCCCTTGCGCGATCCCCTGAAGCCCAGCGAGCCTGAGCTTTTCCAGCTCAGCGTGTTGCCCACCTGGTCAGTGATGGTGACGATGGTGTTGTTGAACGAGGCCTGAATGTACGCAATGCCATACGGCACATTCTTGCGCTCGCGCTTCTTGAACTTCTTGGTCTTGCCAGCCTTTCCGGCACCGGCTTTCTGCTCTGGTTTGGCCATTAGGTCTTCGCCGTCGCTTTCTTCTTGCCGGCAATCGTGCCCTTGCGCGGGCCCTTGCGAGTGCGGGCATTGGTGTGGGTGCGCTGGCCGCGCACCGGCAGCGACCGCCGATGGCGGGTGCCGCGGTAGCTCTGGATGTCAATGAGGCGCTTGATGTGCATCGAGACGTCTTTACGCAAATCGCCTTCGACGTCGCCCTCGTCTTCAATGACCTGGCGGATACGGTTCACCTCTTCCTCACCGAGATCCTGGACCTTCTTGAAGGCGTCGACATTCGCCTTCTCCAGAATCTTCCGGGCGCGGGGGTTCCCGATTCCGAAGATATAAGTGAGCGCGATCCGTGCCTGCTTGTTGCGGGGCAGATCGACGCCAGCTATACGTGCCATTTGAATCCCTTCTTGATTCGGGGGTCAGGTTTCAGGGATCAGTCTTCTCGTGGATTCACCTACCGATTCAACCGGTCCCTTTGTCCTTCAGTCCCTTCGTAGTTTGTGTGCCGTCCGGCCCTAACCGGTTCGCACGGGTTATCGAGATCGATTCCAGAGGTTCATCGCAAGCCTTGACTCAAGCTAACTAGCCTCTTGAAGGCAGCCAGTAGAGAGCAGCCAATAGAGAGTAGTTGATTCCGCCGGATCAGCTGCGTCCTCGGTTTCTACTCCCTATTCCCTATTCCCTGCCTTCGGAGAAACGTCCCTGCATGCCAGGCCTTGCTTATCCCTGGCGCTGCTTGTGCTTTGCGTTCTCGCAGATCACACGCACCACACCTTTGCGCGTAATGACCTTGCACTTGACGCAAATCTTCTTTACTGATGCCCGAACCTTCATTGCCTTGTACTACCCTTTTCTGCGCCTCAAAAGGCCGGCGCGGAATGATTTTCTTGAGCCTTCAGCCGTCAGCCATCAGCTTTCAGTTCAATCGTGCAAAATGATGCTCTTCGCTCAGCACAATAAAACTGAAAGCTGAGAGCTCAAGGATGACAGCTTATTTGTATCTGTACACAATCCGTCCGCGATTCAAATCGTATGGACTCAGCTCCACCGCTACGCGGTCACCCGGTAGAATGCGGATGAAGTTCTTGCGCATCCTCCCCGATACATGAGCCAGTACCTCATGATTATTCTCGAGTTTTACCTTGAACATGGCGTTGGGCAGCGTTTCCTGCACTGTCGCCATTACCTCAATCGCGTCTTCCTTCGACAATCGATATCCAGTTCTGCCGGGTTTTTCTGTTCCGGCTGTTTCGCGGGCTATTGCCCGAGAATAATCAAATCAGATCTTTCGGCCTCTGTCCCTGCACCGTCCCTACGGGACTTCCAATCCTGTGGCCGATCTCGCTTCCCAACGTTGAAACGCGGGGCCAACGACCCATGCGTCTACGGCGCATTTTCGAGATGCCTACTCCGTCAAAATCCTTGCCCCGTTCGCCGTTACCGCAACTGTGTGCTCAAAATGAGCACTCATGCTTCCATCGCTCGCCACGGCGGTCCAGCCGTCGTCGAGCACCTTCACATCCGGCCTGCCGGCATTCACCATCGGCTCAATGGCAATCACCATTCCCGCCTTCAGCTTCATACCCCGGCCTGCCTCACCAAAGTTCGGCACCTGCGGATCCTCGTGCATGTTCGACCCGATGCCGTGGCCCACAAAATCGCGCACTACCGAGAACCCCTGGCGCTCCACGACGCCCTGCACGGCCGCGCCTACATCGCCCAGCGTGGCGCCGGGACGAACAACGGCGATCCCGGCCTTCAGCGACTCTTCGGTCACTTTCAAAAGCCTCTGGGCTTCGGGTGCAATCGAACCCACCGGTACGGTAATGGCGGCATCGCCATAATAGCCGTCGATCACCACGCCAAAATCAACCGAAACAATATCGCCCTCTTTCAGCACCCGCTTCGGCGACGGAATGCCGTGCACCACTTCACTGTTGACAGAGGTGCATAGCACACAAGGATATCCCCGGTAACCTTTGAAAGCCGCCTTCACACCCAGGTCTTTCAGCCGCGCCGACGCCGCTTTTTCAAGATCGAAGGTCGTGGCGCCGGGCTTCACTTTTGACCGCACGAGTTCCAGCACCTCGCGAACCACCTGGCCCGCACGGCGCATCTTTTCAATCTCCTGGGACGACTTGATTACGACAGCCAATGCTCAATCCCATGGGTCAGGGGTCGGAGGTCAGGGATCAGACGATGCTGCTTGCACAAGCACGATTCAACTGATCCTTGATCCCTGTAACCTGGTCCCTTGCTCTTAACGCACAAACCCGTCGTGGCGACTACCCTTTCCGGCGCAATCGCTCCACGGCGGCAACAATTCCGGCCGCGATCTCACTGATCGGCCGGTCTCCATCTACTTCAGCGAATCTTCCCTGCTCCCGATAATGCTCCACAACAGGCGCGGTAAGGGCCGAGTATGCGCGCATGCGCTCCTTGAAAACCTCTTCCGTGTCATCGGCTCGCTGGGTAAGCGCCGCACCCTCTAAGTCACAAATCCCATCCACTTTAGGAGGGTTGACGTAGATGTTATAGATGCTCTGACAGACAGGGCAAATCCTGCGCCCCGTAATTCGGCGCAATAATTGATTATAGTCCACTTGTATGCTTACGGCAATCACCGGAAGCGACCCCGGCTGTTGGGAGATCCGGCCATCGATCCAGCTGGCCTGCCCCAGCGTCCGCGGAAAGCCATCAAGGATGTAGCCGCCAACAGTGTCCGGCTCCTGCAGCCTCACGGCTACCATCTCATTCACCAGGGAGTCGGGCACCAGTTCGCCCCGGACCATGAGTTCTTTGGCGGTACGGCCCAGCGGCGTGCCCTGGGCCACGTTGGCGCGCAGCAGATCGCCCGTCGAAATCTGCGGGATTCCCCACAGTTTCACCAACTCCTTGGCCTGGGTTCCCTTCCCCACGCCCGGTGCGCCCATCAAAAGGATTGGGCCGGGCAGTGTCTTTCGACCTGTCACCCGGCCCTCCTTTGTTTCGGTTGCTGTCAATAGCATTACCAGGTTTTCCTTCCGCGTATACGACCGGAGCGCGGGGAAAAGCCGTCATAATGACGCATGACGAGCTGCGATTCGATCTGGTTGATCGTATCCATGGCCACACCCACCACAATCAACAGGGAAGTGCCGCCAAAGTAGAAATTGACCCCCATACCGTGAATCGCCCAGTTGGGCAGGTTCTCAAACGCCTTGCCAATGAGCCAAATCTTGTCGAAACGAATGCCCGAAATGAGGAAGGTGGGCACCATTTGCACCAGAATCAGGTAAAGTCCGCCGACCAGCGTGATGCGGGTCAGAATGTCGTTGATGAAGTCCGAAGTGCGCTTGCCGGGCCTGATTCCGGGAATGAACGAGCCCGACTTGCGGAAATTGTCGGCAATGTCATCAGGACGCATCACGATCGACACGTAAAAGTAAGCAAAGAAGATAATGCCCAGGATATTGAGCAGTTCGTACCACGGGTAGCCCGGCGTAAGCGACGACATAATGGGCATCAGCAGTTTGCTGTTCTGCACCCAGGGCACCTGGGCGAAGAGCAGGGGAGCGGAAAGAATGGAGCTGGCGAAGATGATGGGCATCACGCCGCCCGAATTCACTCTCAGGGGCAAATGGCTCGACTGGCCGCCCATCATGCGACGTCCGATAATACGCCGCGCGCTCTGGATAGGGATGCGGCGCTCGCTGCGTTCCACCCAGACAATAAATCCCACAACGGCCGTCATGCCGGCCAGCAGGAACAGCACCACGATAAAGCTCATCGGACCCCAGGCGTCGGTCTGGACCTTCTGAATCAGATCAGCCACGCCGTTGGGAAGTCCGGCCACAATACCCGCGAAGATCAGCAGGCTCATGCCGTTGCCGATGCCACGGTCGGTAATCTGCTCGCCCAGCCACATGATAAACGTGGTTCCGGCCGTAAGCGTCAGCACCGTCATCACCAGGAAGCCCGCGCCAGGGTGAAGCACCAGGCCGCCCTTGGTGAGCATGAATGCGATGCCAATGGATTGCAGCGCACCGAGGATGACCGTCACGTAGCGCGTCCACTGGGTGATCTTGCGCCGGCCCAGCTCGCCTTCTTTCTGGATGCGAGCCAGCGGCTCATATACCACGGTTAAAAGCTGAAAGATAATGGATGCGGTGATATAGGGCATGATGCCCAGCGCGAAAATGGTCATCCGACGCAGGTTGCCGCCGCCGAACAGGTCCATCAGGCCGAGCGCCGA
>JASHVU010000223.1 GCA_030044455.1 Acidobacteriaceae bacterium
GCCACATTTTAAGGCCGTGGCAACGCTGATCGAGCAGCTCCGCGCTGAGATGTTCGCCCACCTTGAGAAGGAAGAGCAAATGCTGTTTCCCTACATTGTCCGCCTGGAGGAGGCAGCAGAAGATCGTTCGGCGGCGCCGTATGCGTGTTTTCGATCCGTGGCACAACCGGTTTCGGTGATGATTCGTGAACATGAATCAGCCGAGGGGCTGGTTGCCGAACTGCGACGGCTCACAAATGGATTTCAGCCGCCCGAGTGGGCTTGCCCGCGGAATACAGCTTTCCATGCCTCCCTTGCCGCTTTTGAGAGCGATTTGCGGCAGCATGTGCATCTGGAAAACGACCTCCTGTTTCCCCGCGCAATCGAGCTGGAGTCCGCATTGAATCAGAGAGGGTGAATATGGGAACCGTCGCACAGATCAAGCCAGCGCAGATGGGGCTTGGGCAGGCGAGCCCGGATTTCGATGGCAATGCGACCGATCTTATCAAGGCAGTCGTGGCGCGTGAGCGTTTGAAAAGCCTGATGCTCCGTGCCTGGATCGGTGCCGGGCTTTTCTTCATGGCACTGCCGGGCACATTGATGGGCTTTTCAAACCTGCTTGCGATCAGCGCGCACCACGGTCTCAGCAACCTGCCGGCCTCGTGGATACAGGGTCACGGCCACGCGCAGGTCTTTGGATGGATCGGTAGTTTTGTTCTCGGCATCGGTTTCTATTCGCAACCCGCCCGCAGAGGGACAGTACTGCGAATTCCTCTGACTTGCTTTGTACTTTGGACCTCGGGAGTTGCCACGCGCTGGGCTGCGAACATCTACGGCTGGCACTGGCGCTCGCTCTTTGTCGTCTCCGCAAGCTTTGAGATGATCGCGATTCTTCTGTTCATTGCTGCCGCATCAGACCACAAATTACCGGAAGCGTCGCAAGGCGGACAGACGAAGCCGCGGATGGAGCTTTGGATGGTCTCGGTGCTTTTAAGCACAGTAGGGCTTCTTGCGCTGGTCATCTTCAACCTTGTTGAATGCATACGGCTGGCGATCGACGGTACCGAGCGCGCCTTTCCACACGGGTTGGACCAGAGGTATCTCGCACTTCTTGCGTGGGGATTTCTGGTGCTGGTTGTGTGGGGGTTTTCGGCGCGCTGGTTGCCCACGTTCCTGGCCATTCGGAAGCCCGATGAGCGTCTGTTTCGCATTGCATTGGTCTTCAATCTGACTGGCGTGGGGTTGGGCGTGTCGGGATGGGCTCGACCGGCAACAATTCTGATGGCCGCGAGCGCAGTGGCGATCGTGTTCGCGCTGCATCTTACCGATCGCCATCACGGCGCGGCCAAGGTGCAGGGCATTCACAAGAGCTTTCCAACGTTTATTCGGCTCGCTTATGCGTGGCTGGTAACGGCCGGTCTGATGGGTATATGGGCAGCCTTTCAAGACCATCACGGCGGCATCTGGGGAGCTTCGCGGCACGCGCTCACTGTGGGTTTTGCGGCGACGATGGTCTTCGCGATCGGACCACGCATCCTGCCGCATTTTGCCGGCATCTACTCGATTTTCAGCAAGCGCCTGATGTTTGTTAGTCTTTTGCTTTTGCAGACGGGCTGCGCACTTCGCGTCTTGTCTGAGCCCCTGGCCTACGAAGGGCTGCTGCCCTTCGCATGGAAGACGCTGCCCGTCTCCGGGATGCTGGAATTGAGCGCGGTGCTGGTGTTTGCAATCAACATTGCGCTCACCTTTGCGCTTGGCCGCTCGGCCTGCGCCGCAAGGTATCGGACAGAGAATGCGGTCGTCTCATAGATGTTCTAAAGAAGTTAGAAGTTGAGTAGATTGAGCTCAGCCTTACTACGAAGCGCTATCGGGTGCAGGCGGATGCATCCATCCGTAAATCGAACCAAGCCACGAGCCGCCCGGCGCGGATTCCTCGATATGGGGGATCAAAGCCCACAATCCAATCAACGCCAGTCCTACGAGGTTCGGAAACAGGAGCGGCGCCATGGGAGGCGCGCCATTCACCAGCTTTTCCCAAAGGCTATGGCCTGGTTCAATCATGTTTGCCTTCATGTGGAACCAGAAACCGAGAACGCCTACAAGCGCCTGAACAATCATCACCACCAGGCAGAGATCGAGAAAGCGCCGCGTCACTCGCATGATGAGGGGAACAATCAGGAATCCGGTCGCAAAAGCGGATGAGATGACGGGAATCCACTCTGTTCGCATGAAAAACCCATTCGACGCGTGATCGGTCAAGGAAAGAACGAAGTCACCAAAGAAACCACCCAGTGCGAGGAAGATAACCCAACGCGCCCACTCCGCGCTGCGCGCAGCTAGCATGCGGTTCACCAACAGCAGAAACCCCAGGCCGGTGTAAGCCAGCGGAGCCGCGAACGGTGCTGCGTAGGTGAGACTCTTAAGGGTTTTGTCCAGGAAGAAGCGGCTTTCGAGATGGTAAAGTACTCCGCCGAGTCCAACCAGAATTGAGAGCCAGCCGACCAGGTAGCCCATATCGCGCCATGGCGATTGAAAACCGCCCAGCCAACGCAACGCGATCAAAACGACGAGCACAAGCGGTGATACCAGCGAGACGTAAAGCGGAATATATTCGGCCGGCTTGCCAAAATGATTGACCGAATGCGCGATCACAATGTCGCCGGCGAGGATGGCGAGGTTCACCGTAACGAACAGTTCTACCCAGAGTTCCGGATTGTGCGCCCAGCGCAACTTCGGATGGACGGCAACATATTGAGCGCGGGTCAGCCACTCATTTGCGGGCATGTTCCC
>JASHVU010000224.1 GCA_030044455.1 Acidobacteriaceae bacterium
GATAAACTCTCATCGAGCGGTGCATGGCGCGAGCCGTGGAAGCATCGACGCTGCCTGATCCCGGCCAATGTGTTCTTCGAGTGGGAGCCGCTGACCAAAGAAGAGGAGAAACAGAAGGTCAGAAAGCCCTGGGCTGTTTCGCTGCCCGATGAAGGTCTGTTCGCCTTCGGTGGCCTATGGGACCGATGGAAGGGCAAGGACGAAACCCATAACGAGATCGTCTTTGAGAGCTTCAGCATTATCACCACCGACCCCAACGAACTGCTGGAGCCGTTTCACAACCGCTGCCCACTCATCATTGAGCCGAAAGATTACGAGCGCTGGCTTGCGCCGGCAGAGCCCTCGAATCTGCCCATCGACCTGGTTCGTACCTGGCCTGCCGATGAGATGAAAGCCTGGCGCGTAACCAGCGCCCTGCGCAGCGCTGCACAACCGACGGCACCACAAACCCGACTATTCAGTGATGAGACACCGTCGTCCGCAGGATAGCAGCGCTGCGAAAGTCGTCGCCGGGGGCAGAGCCGGCGCAGGCAGCTCTGGCCGACTGGATTGTTCGGAGAACCGCACGGTGGTGTGGTGACCCCGGGCTGATTCGAACAGCCGACACGCAGTTTAGGAAACTGCTGCTCTATCCATCTGAGCTACGGGGCCACGTTTAGAATGAACAACTTGCAGCAATGACCGGTTTTCTTCAACCCATATTAACCCATTGGAATAAAATGACGATATTCCAAGGAGAAGTAAGCGGGCACGGGATGAAGTAGACCAGGGCACGATATCAACAGGGTAACATTCGTAAAGTTCCGAGAGCGAACGGTTTCGCCTGGGAAAGGGATTCCCGGTTTTGGATTTAACGAAGGCCCAAACGGAACTTATGGAATCTCCAGTTTCTCGGCTTCGGAGGTCGCCCCGGAAACATCGAGCGCCAACAGTTCTGTGGTTCCTGGCAATGACGGCGGCGCAAGCGGGAACCCGGGTCGATCCACGGTCAATGAATACTTCATGATCGGCGACGCCGGCGGGCGACGAGGCTGGGCTGTGCCAAAGAGAATGCATCTCGAGAGCTGCTCGAGTGCATTTCTGTCCGGCTCCGGAATGGTCGAATCATAAGAGTAGAAGATTAAGGCGATCGTTGGTTAGGTTTGCAGGATGAGTTCACGGGGCCGTTGTTCGACGACAGAGCCGTTTCCTCGCCATCGATGTCTGCGCCGCGTGCGACTGTTCGTTTTCTCATGCTCCTCGATGGACTGCGCCTAACCAATTTCATGCGCGTGATCTCAGTCTTGTCACGGCTCCGGCAGCGCGAAGAACTCCCTTTCACGGTCCCAGTTTGGGTAGCTTGCCAAATAGTTAGAAGGTTGCACGAAGCGAGAACTGGCCAAACCGCCGCTCGTCGTGATTGCCGCCAGTTGCTAAAGTGCCAAGCCCACCTCTTTGCTCTTGAACAAACAGCGGTGTAGTTGTCGCACCGTCGTAGTCCAAGGTTGTGGTGTTCACGTAGAAATTGTGGTGGTTCAACACATCGATTCCGTCGGCAGCGAACTCCACTCCGACCCGCTCGGTAATCGGGAAGGTCTTGTGGAGCGATGCGTCGAAATTCCATGCGCCCGGACCGCGGATAGAATTACGGCGCATCATGTCGGTTGGGAATGGTCCGAAGTCGGAGATACCCAGAGAGTTGCTGAGCGGAACAAATTCTTTGGGAAGCGGGATATTCAAGCCGTTGAATTGGTTGGTGCCCACCATCTGCGGCTTCTTGCTGACCGACGCGGAATAGAAGGGCGTCGCAGGCTCAAGGCGGGGCACAGTGTAGTCGGTTTCGTCTTCGCTATAGTCGAAAACTGAGAACGGGACTCCTCCGCGCGCCGTGTAAATACCGGAGAGCGCCCAGCCGCCGAAAGCCTGACGCTTCATTCCCGATCCTTGCTTGTACCACGGCGTTTGCCAGACGGGGGCCATGGTCAGGCGCTGGCGGATATCATAGTCAGCACTACCCCAATCAAGGCCCGGATCGGCCAGCGATGTATAACCGAGCGAACCGATGTAACCGGAGCCTCCCTGAAGGCTGTCACCGAAGGTGGAGCTCAATTCGTCGAGAGCATGTGACCATGTGTAGTTTGCCGTCATGCTCAGACCGGTGCGATGCAGGTCCTGCGTCTGAAGCCTGAGGTTGAGGCCGCTATAGAAGCTGCCAGCTGCGCTGCCACGCATATTGATGTTGGTGTATTGCGGGTTGGGGCGGGTGAGGCATTCTGCTATACCCGTGTTGATATTTACCATGCCGGAATTGGCACAGTTCAAATTGCTCTGGACCACGGGATCGCCGAGATAAACCTGGCCGGCGCCTTGCTGGTTCACGTTAGCGAGATCGTAAAGATGTGAACCCTTTGCACCCACGTATGCGACCTCAACTATGGTACCGGGGGTGAATTGGTGCTGCAAAGCGAGGCTCCAGAATTGGGTTTGAGCGACTTCGATATTCTGATCGATATGGCGCATTTCCACCGGGGGCACATAACCTATTCCGTTTACGATAGGCACGGAACTGAGGTCATTGTTACTTACCGTGACAGCGCAATTGACGTCTTGGGCGGCGCAGGTTGTGCTTGGAATGGCGCTGGCCGGAGGATTGAAGCTGGCGTTAAAGGTTACGTTACCGAAGTTGCGCTCGTAGCTGATGCCGTAGCCGCCGCGGATGCTGTCGCGTCCGTTGCCGAAGACATCAAAGGCAAAGCCGACGCGAGGTGCAAGAGTTCCCCAGCGCGACTTCCAGAAGCCACCTGCCGCACTCTGATCGGCAATCTGGATTTGACCGCTCCGGACCTGCGCTTCAAGGCTGTTCCCTGAGCCGAAATAAAAGTTCGAGTCCAGATTCGGGTGGTTGTTATGCTGCACGCCGTAATGTTCGTACCGAAGTCCTGCATTGACGGTCAACTGCGGCGACACCTTGTAGCTGTCCTGACCATATCCTGACCAATCCTTGTAGCGATAGCTGCGGCCATAAGCGGGGGGAAGCAAAGGCGCCTGTACTGCGCAAGAAGCACTGTCGATGGTAAAGCCAAAGTTGCCGTCGGTGGTTGAGGTATCGGCTGGGCACGGAAGCTTGCCCTGGGGGTCGAAGCGCGCCTGGAAGTTGATGAGCGGTGCGCCGTTTGGGTTCCCCACTGTATTCATCATGTCGCTTAAGCTGTCCTGAAATGCGGCGCCCAGTTGCTCGACTGCCTGGGCATATGCGCCGTAGCCGTAATTCAACTGGATGTAAGTCTCGGCAAATCCAAATCGCATGGAATGCTTGCCCTTGGTCCAGGAGATGTCGGGCTCGATTTGAATGGTGTTTTGAGGGCCGCCTGCCGGGAGGCCGCCCGCACCTGGCTCGCTTAAGTTTTCAAGGCCCGGCATTTGAATGAATGAACCGGTACTGGGGTCAGTAGGCGAGACAAACATCAGGTTTGGAACGTAGGTGAGCGTCGGGTCGAACGTGGTGATTTCGTTGAATCGCGTATAGCTCGCCTTCAACGACAGAAACAGGCTGGGCGTAAAGATATGGGAGATGCTGTAGAGATAGCTCTGATTCAGATATGTGAGGCCGGTGTTGTACTGGGGGTAGGCGCTGTAGAAGTCGGATCCGGGGACTTGAACGGAGGATTCGCGGCCTCCGCGGAAGAACATCTGGGTCTTGTCGGAAGGGTTATAGTCCACGCGGCCCACGAGATCGTAGGTGTTTTGGGGAATGCCGCCGCCCGCGTCGAATGGGGCCTTGAAGTTGATGGTATCGAACATTGGAGTTGAAACGGGAATGGGTGTTGTGCCGTTCACTGAGCCAAAAGTTACGCCCTGGGCCGCAACCTGACCCACTGTTGAGGCCACACCTGAGGATTGGAGTGTGGTTTGGCCGTAAGACTTGTAATACGCCTGGATATCAGCGGGCATCATAGCGATGAAAGCGGGATCGAAGATCTCCTCGGTTTCAGTGGCGGCGCTGCGCACGCGTGTCCATTCCGTGCTCTCGAAGATGAAGATCTTGTCTTTCTTGATGGGACCGCCCGCTGCGAACCCAAATTGGTTACGAGTGTAAATGCCTTTCGGATCGGGCGTGGGGCCTGGTACGCCGCTTTCGAGAGCCGCAGAATTGGCCGCGTCGTTGCCGTAAGTATTTGCGGTGTAATCGGAGAGGCGATTGAACTCCCAGGCGGAACCGTGGAAGTGGTTAGTGCCGGCCTTGGTCGTCACGTTAATGACGCCGCCTGAGGCGCGACCGTACTCTGCCGAATAATTGCTGGTGATAACGCTGTATTCCTGCGTTGCGTCCAGAGGAACGTCTTCGCCAATAGCCTGGCTGTAAATGGATATGTTCTCCACGCCATCGAGCAGAATTTCAGTGCCCGATTCGCGCTGGCCGTTGATGGAGTAGCCCACGCCGCGATCTTCCTGGTTCTGGCCGCTGCCCGTCTGGTCGATAGCGCTGGTGCCGCTGTTGGTGCTGTTGTCGCCGCCGGAGACATTTCCCGCAAGGGCGACAAAATCGTAGGGGTTTCGGGTAAGGCTGGGGAGTTCGGAAAGTTCCTCGTTGTTGACGACTTGTGACATCTCCTGAGTCTGGGTATTCACCTGCGCACCACCCTCGCCAACCACTTGCACCTCAGTGGTGGTGCTACTCACAGAGAGCCTGGCATCGAGAGTCACGTGCCCACCAACAGTAACTTCGACCTTGCCTACAAAGGTTTTGAAGGCGATGGAGTTTACAGTTACCTGATAAATATCCGGCTCAAGGCCGAGCACAAGGTATGCGCCGGACGACGAAGTGACCGCGTTACGCACGGTATTGGTACTGAGATTCTTTACCGAGATGGTTGCGTCGGGAACTGCGGCGCCGGTTTGGTCCATCACCGTGCCGGCTATCTGACCGGTTTCAAGCTGCGCAGAGGCCACCACGCCGCAGAAGGACAAAGTGGCAAAGGCGAGTAGCACGCACAATGTTAGGGATTTAGAACGGCTCCACGGCTCACTTAAAAAAGCGGCCACACGGGATAGTCCAAAGTTGATCCTGAACAGCGTCATAAAACTCCTCCAAAAGTCGATCTGGACTGGAAGCCATTGCGGGCGGCTTCTCAATTCAGGTGGTGCGTTCTTCGGGATCTCGACCAGGAGAGCCAGTCCAAGTCCGCAATCGAAGCGGAAAGAACTGCAATAAGCTGATTCTGGGGTGAAACATCTCCTCAAGCGCCGACCTGGCGAGTACGACTTCACTTCCACTTCAGGGAATCTTGATATCAAGCAAGAAAATTACCCTGTTCAATGAAGCAGAACTTCCCAAAACGCTTTGTTGTTTAAACTGGACTCAATCCTCAAATCGTTAATCAGCGCCGTGAACTGGCGCCGGTGTGCCGTCTGACCAATGGTCGACCGGCACCATGAAAATGGTTTCGGGCTCCGGCCACTCGTGATGAACCGGGTCGATCACGACCGGCGAGCCGTCCAGGTTCGCTCCCCAACTCGCGGCGTCCATGCGGGGCAGATGAAACATCAGATGCGAATGCCAGTGTCCAACGCCATCGCCGAAATTCTGGTCTTTCGACATCATGTACGACATCGCTCCTTGCTCCGGCAAGGGCAACTGGCTTGCGGCAACCAATGACCGGATGTTCTCCTCCATCTGGGTTTTTGTGAGTCCGCTCAACAGAAGCCTTGTCCTGAGAATGGT
>JASHVU010000016.1 GCA_030044455.1 Acidobacteriaceae bacterium
GTACGACCCATCCGTGCTGCGCAAACCAAAGCGCCTGCGGAAGCTGCTGCCATGGCGAGACCAGCGCGTGCTCCTCTCTATTGCGCGCCGACCCATGCGTTAAAACCAACAGCGGGTGCTTGCCCGGCAGATCGACATATACCAGCAGCGCATCGAGCCCGTTGGGCTGCGCTTGAGTCCAAGGGATTCTGATCTCCCGCTCGACGTAGCCCTGCGCCCGCGCGATGGGTAAGGATGCAGCTGCAGCCATCGATGCAAGTATTGAAAGCGCGAGTATTCGGTGCACACATTGAAACTAACGCAGGAACCCAGCCTTGCCAATGAGGACTAAAAAGGGCAGATGCCTCACCTTCGCAGACGAAATGTCGTCCTGGCGACGATATTTCGACGGCAGACCCTCGTCATCGTCGCCGGGTCCTCGCAAATTACAAGGTTCGTTCCGCCTTTAAATCCTTTGTTTCGAATCCGGCAACAAATTCTTATTCCGACGCGATATTCTGGCACACGAATTGCACGATAAAAGGTGTCCAGCAAAGCCGGCCCAACAGTAGGAACCGGAAGGAGCAGGACAAAACCCCAGGCCGGAGGCGCGACACATGGCAATTCAACCCAGTTCCAACTTCCCTCTTCTCGAAAGCGACCAGGCTGACGTCATTCGAATCTTCCTTGAACTGATTGAGGAGCGCAGCCGCTCTGCGAGCGGGCTTGAGGTGAAAACAGTGACCAAGGCGGTCGAATCAAGCAACAAGCCGCACGACTCAAAGCCGCCGAGTGAGCTGTTTGATTACGAGTAACGTGACCGTGGACATTTGCGGCATGGCGGTTTCCGGAGACGCATTAATGGAGTAGGTGAGGAGAACAGTCCGAATGAGAACCGATTCGATGAAGCAGACGAGGAAGGCAAATCTCGCCTCGAGTGATTATTCGTTTGAGGTGACGGGCCTGGGCGTGATCGCGGCCCTGACGATCGCGTTCGGAAGCCTGGTAAGTGACGGCACGCTGCAACTATCGCAGTATTTGGTGTTCTTCGCCTGTCTTATGGTTGGCGCCAGCGTGCTGACGTGGCGGATCTTCAAAGTGGCTGGAGCCAGTGCTGCAGAATCCGCGGAGTTCGGGCGGAAGTGAATCCAGAGCTAACATCAGGAAGCCCTGACTGAACCCGTGCGGTTGGCACAGGTGGGCCAGGCTCACTCCTCGAGTCCCTCGCTGCTCAGCTTTTTCGCTGATGCATTTGGTTCGAATAGGCCCGCACAAAGGCTTCCGCAATCTTCGGCCCCATATCGGGGTGGGCTGTTTTCCGCTCGCTTTGAAAGATGTGAGAGTAGACCAGCGGACCGAGCAGCATGGCTTCAATCACGTTGAGGTCGAGATGGGGAGACAGTTCGCCGCGTCCCATCGCGCGTTGGATCGCCTTTGCAATGGCCTTGCGGGCCGGCTCCATGGCACGTCCGCGCCAGGCCTTTCCGAACTGATCGTGAAGCTTGGCGTAGGAGATGATGGAGGCGGTCATGCGGTTGCGTTCGGATTCGAATTCGCTGGGCGGCTTGCGGGTGAGAATCCAGGTGAGATCGGTGAGCAGATCGCCGGAGTCGATCTTTTCAGGAGGCCGATCGAGGCCGTGGATCATTTCGACTACCTCCAGAAGCAGGGCCTCCTTGTCGGGCCAATGGTTGTAGATGGTGGCTTTGCTCACGCCCGAGGCGCGAGAGATTGAATCCATGCTGGTGGGCTCGATGCCGCGCTCGCAAAACAGATCGAGCGCGGCAAGGAGGACTTTTTGATGAGCTTCGGAACTGCGCGGCCGTGACATGCTTAGGCTTCAATCTTAGAGAACCGGAAGGCGCCGAAGACGAGGAAAGCGAGACCGACGAGAACCATAATGAGCAGATCGATGCGCGGGTCGAATGCCTGGCTTGGCGATCCGAGTGCGTTGCGCATGCCGTCAATGCCGTAAGAAAGCGGATCGGCGCGAGTGATCCACTTGAGCAGCGCTTTGGTGTCGGTGAGCGGGAAGAGCGCGCCGGAGAGGAAGAAGATGGGCATGACCAGGAAGTTCATGATGAGCTGGAAGCCCTGCATGTCCTGTAGGCCCGAACCGATGGCGATGCCCAAGGCAGCAAAGTTGATGGCGATGAGCGCCATGAATCCAAACGCAAGCGGAATTGCGAACCAGTGCGCAGGTCTGAAGCCGGCAATGAAGCAGACCGCGGTGATGAGAACACCTTGCATGACGGCCACCGTTGAGCCGCCCAAGGTGCGCCCGATCATAATCTCCATGCGCGAGATTGGAGCCACGAGCATTTCTTTCAGGAATCCGAACTGGCGATCCCAGAGCAGGCCGATGCCCGAGAAGATGGATGTGAACAGGATGGACATGCCGATGATGCCGGGCGCGATGAACTGCAGGTAGTCGCCATTGCCGGCCCGCTTGAAGACGGGCCCCAGACCGAAACCAAGCACCAGCAGGTAAAGAATCGGGTTGCCCAGCGAAGCAATGATCTGCACACGCGAGCGCAGATAACGCTTCACCTCACGCAGCCAAAGAACGTAAATCACTTTCATCGTTTGCTCCACATTCTGGCGAATTGCCGCATCTGGTCGGTTGAGGTTGCGCTTTCGTCGCGGATGGTTGAACCGGTGAGCTTGAGGAACGCGTCTTCGAGAGTCGTAGTGCCGGTCTGTGCTTTGATTTCGGCTGGCGTGCCCTGGGTTACCAGCTTGCCGTGGTCGATGACTCCGATGCGATGAGCGACGCGGTCGGCCTCATCCATGTAGTGCGTGGTGAGGAAGACGGTGACCTTTTCGGCTTCGTTGACGCGCTTCACGTGCATCCAGAGCTGATTACGGCTCTGCGGATCGAGTCCGAGCGTGGGCTCGTCAAGGAAGAGAATGCGCGGGG
>JASHVU010000225.1 GCA_030044455.1 Acidobacteriaceae bacterium
TGGATGGAGTCGAGCAGTTTGTGATAGCCGGTCGAGTAGATGTCGAGATATTTCGGCTCGAAGGGCGAGTAGAAGCCGTCGTTCATGCCCAGCATAATGGTGACGACGGTTGGCTGATGCGGAAATACATCGCGCTTGAGTCGAAGTTGCGCATCTCCGGTGTAGCCACCGTTCACATTGTCGCCGGGAATGCCCGCATTGAAAAATGCCACATTTATGTTGGGATAGCGGGTGAGCAGAAAATCCTCAACGTAACGCGTGTAATAGCGCTGCGCGGTGATGCTGTCGCCATAAAAGACAACCCGATCACCATCTTTGAGCGCGAGTTGTTGCGCGGGGGTGGCCAGCGTTCCGGTTGCAGCGAGAATGGTGATCGACAGCAAATGCGTGAGCTTCATGCGATCGAACTCCTTTGCGTATACGGCAGCATTACATCAATACTCGACTTCGTAAGCCGTGCCCTTCAGCGTGATGGGATCTTTTTCAGAGGAGTGGAAGTGTATTTTGAGAGGGATTCCAGGCGTCACGTCGCGAGCGTCAATTTCGCCGACGGCCCAGCTCAAGCCGCTCCAGATGATCTTGTCGTAGTTGATGTCGATGGGGATGGGGCGGCCGGCCTGCGTGGCTGAGAGCGCAAAAACTTTGCCCATATTCTCGCCGTTGGGAGGCCCACCCGCCCAGGTACGGCGCAAATGGCCGTCGGGGGTCATCTCCTGAATGATGATACGCAGCACGCCATGCGATGGCGGTTCGGTGGACGCGTCGATGGATCCAGTGCCCGAAGGTTCAAACGAAATCTGTACCGGCTCGATGGTGCGGGGAATGACAACATCGGTCTGCACGCCGAAGTTATAGAGGGGCGAAGCGTAGGCGCCAAAGCCAACCATCGCCATCTGGCCGGGACCCAGCTTGATTTGATTGCCGGCGAGTCTAGGCACGAAGCCGGCGTCACGAAATTGAATGCGGCCGATGCCAAGAGCGGGCTGATCGGGCGCAAGCATGGGCAGCTTGATGGTCGAGACGTTTTGCCCCGGATTCATCACGACATAGACTGCACCGCGCGTGGTCACGCCGCCGAATCCATAGGGCTCTGCGTCGCCGGGGATTCCGCCAAAGGTTCGAATGCGCCCACGGCCCTGCAGTTCGAAGAATAGTTTTTGCACGCGCGCCATCCACAATGCGTCGGCGCCCTGAATCAGTTCCAGGTTGCCGTGAACGGTGTTCACCCACCCTCCGCGCGCCATCATCAGTATGTACGCGCCCTTCCACGCGTGCATGGCCCGGTAGTAGATGGTGCCGGTTTTGCCCACCATGAAGCCGGTTGAGTCGATGCGTTCAAGCGGAAAGCCGGCCTGCTCAAAGCGGCGCACCGAGTGGTCGCTGTAGATATCCATTGCGCGCCAGAAGTTGTTTTCGGGCACGTCGCCCGGCCGCGGATCGCCCGTGTACTGCATTTGGAAGACCGAGAGCCAGCGCAAATCTGCGGGATCTTTAAAGGGCATGGGCGAGAAAGTGTCGTCGAACGAACCGCCGTAGCCGTTGAACGCGATGAGCACGGCCTCAGGGTTCTTGGCACGGAATTTGCGCAGCGCTTCGCGGAACGCGTCCACGTTGCGCTCTTTGATTTCGGCTTTGCTCAGGTGGGCTGCATCGTCAGCCGGGGTTGCAGCATCCATGTTGGCAAAGTCGAACTTGAACATGCGGATGCCGCGGTCGTACCAGTACTGCAACACATCCATGAAATCCGGCAGATAACCGCCTTCAGAAAGCGACATTGCCCAGCCATCTTTGTTCAGCGAGTCCTTCCAGGCCGGGACAGGCTTCAGCTTGACCAGCGTGTTGGTTTCGAACCACATCCCCGGCTTGATGCCGTTCTCCTGGCATTTCTTGATCCAGGCGTCGGGGCCGTTGGGCCAGTCGGGTTTGCGCCAGGTGCGGTAGCCGCCGTCGGGATCGAACCAGAAGGCATCCATCATGTAGTAGTCAAAGCGCACGCCGGCCTTCTTGAGGCGCAACAACTCGTCGAGCTCGCGCATGGCAAGTTTCTCAGTGAGCGGAATATTGTCAGAGAGCTCGTCATACGACGACCAGTTGTTGTAGACGGAGATGGGCGCCTGCAACTCGGCCGGAGGCGGCTCAGTTTGTGCACGAGCCGATGAGGCCGAAGCGAAAGTGCAGGCAAGAGCAGCGCACGCAAGGATTGCTTGGAGTGATGCGGCGCGGACGGGTGATTGGTTGCTGCTGGTCATGGTTGGCTCTCTTGGGGTTCGAGTGGCTGCATGTGAGAGTAGTCGGGTGGCCCGAGGAATTTGCGGACCGCGCCGCCGACGGTGGCTGCGTTCTGAAAACCCTGCCACTCCTGGAGGACGCGGCCGTCCGGGGTCTTCAATCGTATTGTGCTGCTTGCGGCGCCCGTTAAGGGATCGGCGTCGCGTTTGAATTGGATCGAGCCAGGATACACGTCGTTGAAATCGTACAGCGCGTAGATCTCGGAGTCTGTCGGAGTTCCCGATGGAAGATGCACGGTGACTTTCAGCTGTGCGGGGCTGTACTGTCCGGCGAGGCTGCGAAGGACCACGAGTTGTGAGAGGACGGAATCAGAAAACAGGCCGTCCCGATCGTAGGAAAGAGCAGTCGACACTTCAAGGCGCAATCCAGACTCGTGTTTTGGTGTCTCCGACTGATGAACGCTGCTCGAGGATTCCATGCCCTGCGCGTTCAACGCTTTGAGCATGAGGCGATTTTTGTCGCCCACGGCAAAAACAGGCTGGCCGTCGACGATGTATTTGTTTCCCGAGCTTTGCCACGGTGTTTTGATTTTGTAAACGAGAGTTGACGTTGATTCGACTGTATTTTTGGTGAAGACAAACGGCGTTCCGCCGTTATCGCCCGGGCCCTCAATGGCCGCGGCGCCGGGGACGCTCGGATTCCAGTGAATCTCATTGCCGGTGAAGGTGAGGCCTTTGATCGTACCGCCGTTCCAGGTGCTCAAATAAATTGCGCCCTGCAACATAGCCATCCGCGGGCTCAGGCCGTTATCGATGCAGAGGTTGTCGCGCACCGTGCTGTCACTGGTGACATAGCCGGCGCCGAAAACCGAGATGCAGTAGCCCTGCGTGTCATGCGCGTAGTTGCGCTCGATGGTATCGTGCTGGTTGTCCCAGTCGATGTCATACGCGCCGCCATCGACGCCAGGGCTATCGGTAAGATACGCCTCATTGTCGGCTACCACGCAGTCGTCGCATGTCCACACCCAAATGGCATCGGGTGTACCGACGTCCTGCGTGGGCTCCATGCCGATCTCCCACGCCGCGCTGGTGCGGATGGAACTGTGCGCATCGCGGAAGAGCACGATGCCGTCGCCGTAAACGTCATGGGCGGTTGAGTTGCGAATCTGGATGTGAGTGTTGCGCTGAGAGTCGTCCTTATAAGGGTAGCTGCCGCCGCCGACCAGAATGCCGGCCCACTGATTGGTGTGGGCTGCATCCACACCGTC
>JASHVU010000226.1 GCA_030044455.1 Acidobacteriaceae bacterium
CCTTCATGTCCTTCACTTCCCACCGCCAATGGCCCGGCTCGACCTGTGCCGGAGTCTGCGCGGGGTACTGATGCCAGCTGGCAAAATAGGACTGGCCCGGAGAAAGGTCGAGCTCAAAAGCTTGATATACGGCGGGTATCTCGGTCTGCAGCTCCCAGACCTGCTCGTGCATGTAGCTGCGCAGCACTTCTTCCGACTCGCAGATCACAACCGCTCCCGGATCGGCCGCCGGAGGCCGCACGATGTAGGTCTTTTCGGTCGAAAGCATTACGGGGATGCTGGGATCGCCCTTCTCGTAAAAGTCGGTGTCCTTGGCATGGTATTGTTTCTCGTCTGCGCCAATCGTCCACTCGTGAAAGTAGTTCACCTTCTCATCCACGTCAAAGCTGACCGCACACTCGGCAAACTTGCGCCCCTGGGGCTGAAGAATGCGGACCGCGTAGCGTTCCCGCTCCACGGCGCGACCCTGGGAATCGATCGTCTCGACATACTCGTCCGACAGCACGACCGCCGGAGCATCTTTTGCGTAATCGGGAGTGTGTGTCCTCAATGCGTCTAAGCCCCACTGCGGCACCGGCTGATCCTTGTTGAAGATGCTTCCATGCGCGGCAGGCGCGAGCAAAGAGATGAATGCAGCGGCGAAAACCGGATGTGGCGGAACGCGAAAACTGCGCATGGTCAGTTGCCTTTCGCTACGAGCGTTGAGGTTAGCACGAGTTGCTCCTGCGCAGTTGCCGCAACTTTTTGATAAAACCCGCGCAGATCCTGGTACTCCTCCGGTTTGACGGTTGAGAATGCACGCGCTACAGAATATGCGATGGTGAACTTGTCAGGTTTCGACTCGCTTTTCACGATCAGTAACGCGTGCCCCGCCCAACTTACCTGGCTGTCCTGCGGAGCTCCCTCTACGCTGACGCCGGCTGGCAGGTGATAGACGACGATGTCAATGATGCGCTCCGGAAAGTGCATGTCGACCGGTTCCAGCCGTTTCTCCTCACTCACGAATGGAGTTCTGCCGCGGCTCTCAAAGAAGAATCCCGGCAAAATAAGCCGTTTGCCCGCCGGCGTCCCCGAAGTACCCTTGACGTTGATCATGGCAATCAGATTCGTATCGGGTGTGTCGAGCCCGACGAAGTGATCCACATGCGCCTCAACACCATCGGGAACAATCTGCTCCAGCCCACGGTCAAACTGCTTTTTCAATTCGGACATGTCGTTTTCGAGCGCCCTTTGTCGCCACTGCAATGCGACCTGGCCGTTCATTACGAAATTGAACGTTCCAGTGATTGCGCCCCGCTGATCGATGGTCAAATCGGCATTGCGGGTTGTGGTGTTGTCCATATAGCTTTGCGCCGCGGTTTGCACGACACCCATTCCCTGTGCACTTTGGCGAATGCCTCTTGCCTCGGAGTGTTGCCAGCTCAGTTTCCCGAATGGGCACATCTTCTCCCCGGGATCAAGGATGATCTCTTTACCCGCGTTGTCGAACGCAATCAGGGTATCGTCGAGTTGGTGAAAGTTCATGTAGCCGATATCGAAGACACCGCGGTCACGATTCACAAGTTTCAGGGGATAGGCCGTGAGACCGGCAGCGTGAAGCATGGCAATATACAACATGGCAATGTCGTCTCTTGAACCGCCTTTCTGGTTCCAGGTATCCTCTGCCCGCTTTGCTACCTTCAGTTTGAGCTCTTTGCGTTCCGACTCTGTCCTCTCACGCGAATAGTCGGTATTGTCGAGTGTCTGAACTGCGGCGTAGAGCTTCTTCGCCTTGTCATCAGGGTTGTCGGTGGGCAAGACAATCCCATCCACCGCGGCTCTGATTGTCTTGGTTGGCTCGGCAAAGTGGTCAACGTCCTTCTCCCAGTATTTCGCCTCGCTCAGCCAAAACCGGGCGGGTTCATAGGTTGGCAGGTAATAGAAAAACACCCTGTACAGGTAGATATCCTCGGGAGGCATGTACTCTTCCTCTGGCTCGGGTGGAATGTCCGTAACGTCGACGGTGTAACGCCCATTCATGCTCTGCTTTACGTCAACTCCCGGGGGCAGATTCTTCCACCACACCAAATGGTTAATCGGGTTCCCATGCGCATCCACAAGGTCATGGCCGCCGGCCCCTGAAGAATTGTCGGGCCAGAACGACTTATCAGGCGTAAAGGAGTAGTGGGCCTCATGGACAAAATAGTGCCTTTGAATTTCCCACAAAGGCGACGAGTAGGAGTTGTCATCGTAGCGGAGTTGATATTCATACTCAAGAATGCTGCCCACCTCAACGCTCGGCAGCGTGAATACTTTGCGGCCAACCTTCTCCTCGCCTTTCTTTTCAAAAAGCAGGTCTTCGGGCTTCCCGCTTAACGGAATAATAGTTCCGTCGGAATGAATCGTCCGCCCCGTAATGCCTTCCACTTTGAATCCGCCGCCATACGGCACTTCGATATTGGCAAGCTCCTTGCCTTTCTCGGTGAGCACTTTAATGCGCTCGTAGTAGAGCTGGTAGTGCAGCGTGTCATCGTCGACTTCCTTTACCTCGAGATAGACGGCTGCAGCGCCTGGTGCCTTGGGGTCTGAGGTCATCTGCAATTCTTCGGCGGAAGGCGGCTGAAATTGTGCTCTGAGAACGGCGGGAAAACAAGAGACAATAAACAGAAACAGGCAAGACAGTGACAAACGGGCCCGGGTGTTCATGCGGTATTCCTCTCGGCTGCAGTCTTACGCATTTTCTGAGTTGCCATACCCCGGAGCCGGGCAGCTGAGTCGACGCGACAACAAGGAGCGGCGACCTCGCGATGACCCCAAAAGGACACAACAACTCGGAAAATGCCGTAATTGTGAAGTAGCGCAATTCTATCCTGAGACCGGCAACCGGTGAGCCGGATTTTTGCTGGATTTACTGTCGTGCCTGACTTCCCCGGCTCTCAAGCATGGTGGCCACCAGTGCCAGCGGCAATCCCATCACGTTGAAGTAGCAGCCTTCGACGCGTGGAATCCACTTGGCGGCCAGTCCCTGAATTCCATAAGCGCCGGCTTTGTCCATCGGTTCGCCGGTGGCGATATATGCCGCAATCTCCTCGTCTGAGAGGGTGAGGAATTGCACTGCCGTAACCTCGGCGGCCACTTCCACGGCTTCACTCGTTACCAGCGCCACTCCGGTGATGACCCGATGGCTGCGCCCTGAGAGCAAGCGCAAAATCCTCGCTGCATCCTCCTCATCTTCGGGCTTGCCTAGAATCTGTCCATCGAGCGTCACCGTGGTGTCGGCCCCGAGCACTGCCAGTTGTTGGATGTCGATTGCGGCTGGCGCGACGTTTACGGCATGACTCGCCCCGGCGGCCGAAATCTGGTCAAATACCGCCTGCGCCTTTTCCCGCGCGAGGCGGGTAACGTAGATCATCGGGTCTTCGCCAGGCCTGGGGTCTTCAGGGATGTGTGCCGGCCGCACGTCGAATGTGAATCCTGCCTGAGAAAGCAATTGGCGGCGGCGCGGCGATGCCGAGGCTAGAACCAGCATATTGAGATTATGGCAGCGGTGGCCCATCGGCCCTCAATCAAGCGGACCTGACGCGGTTTAGACTTGAGTGAGCGCCGGCAGGCAAAAGAATCGGCGTGTAAGGATTGGCTGCAAATGCATTTTAACTTTCACTTTACGGCCGAACAGATTCTGTGGACGCTTACATTTGCGGCCATGCTGGTATTGCTCGTGGTGCTGCTGGGGCGCGACCGCATTCGCCGATACCCGATCTTTACCTGCAGCATTGTGCTTATCGGGCTCAACATGCTTGCCGAAAAACTGCTGGCCCACCGGCTCGCACCTCTCATTTCAACGAAGGTTTTTCTGGTTCTCGCAGACATGGGAGTCATCATCGCGCTGTTGCTTGCGGTGGAGCTGGCGCGACGCGCCTTCGGCACTGCAAAATGGCTTGCCTGGATTGCAGGCAGTCTCGTTTTGCTCGGTGGCGCTGCGGCAGTGATTGCCCTTTGGGGCAAGTGGCCTCCGAAACAAATGATTCTCGATTCTTCTACCCTCGGTCACCTTCGCCTGATGCAATTGATCGCCCAGAGAGGCGACATATTCAATGAGGTACTGGCGATTGAACTGTTTGCCTTGGTGGTGATCGCCGGGCGGCGCTTCAAGGCAGGCTGGCGCAGTCACACGCAGCAGATTCTCGCAGGTATATCGACCAGTTCGGCCATGTTGCTTGTTGCGCGTCTGATCTGGGAGGCAAGTGCTCGTAACATGCCGCGCACCCGGGAGGGATATGACCACATGATGGGCCTGCAAGATCATCTTACAAACGCGAACAGTGTAGTGGTACTGGCGGTGATGATCTGGTGGATCGTGTGCCTCTGGATTGACGAGCCAAGCGCATCGGCGGTGATTGCGAAAGGTGATGCGAACGCCCGCGCAGCTGCAGATACCATAGATACGTGGATGGCAAAACCGTCTGAATCCGACGCTGAACCGGGCGCCTGACAACAATTCAAATGAGGCGGGTAAGGGCAATCGCACCGCTTGACGAATTAATGTGGCAGTCCGGGGAGGACAAAGTGCTCTGCGCAACGGGGCTCGTAGAAGTCGCCGGCCATGATGATAGGGCTTGCATAGGGCGCAGGCTTGCCATCGACCAGGCGCTGCGGATAGAGCGCCTTGGCGCCGCAGGCGCAATACGCAACCAGCTCAGTGATGTTGCCGGGATACATGCGCACCAGCCAGGAAAGATCGAGCATCTCGCCGAAGGGCAGACCGCGAAAGTCGAGCTCCAGGCCTGACACCATCACGTCGTGTCCGGCTTCGAGTAGCCGCTTGGTAAACAGGAAAAGGTCAGAAACGAACTGGCCCTCGTCGATGGCGATACACTCGATGCGCTTGCCTATCTTTTGTTCCGTGGCTGCAATGGCCGCTAGCACCGGCCAGGGGTTGGATGAATAAAACTCGACCGCTTGCATCTTTCCGCAGCCATTGCGGTTACGGCTCTCCACCAGACCAGCGGCGGCCTTGGTGTCGGCGCTCGGCTTGAGCAGCATAACGTATTGGTTGGCGTACTCCCGCCGGGTTTCAATGCGCCGCAGCAGCTCGGCCGTCTTGTTGCTGCGCATGGGTCCAACAATCAGTTCCAGTTTGCCTGGCAAGGTGCTCACCGGTGCTCCGCAAGCGAATTCAGTGGATGCAACAGTGGCATTCTACGCCGTGTCGCGGCCTTCCCTATCCTGTTGAAGGTGTGGACGAAAACGGGGAAAATGCCGTCCCGAACCCTGGTCCAGACTTTCGCAACGCGCTCGAACTCAAGAGCGCATTTGTACAAAGTGTGGCAAAAATGCCACAGGACGGGAAAACAGAATTGCGTCTAATCTTTCTTGTTGGAAGGGTTTTGGGGCCGACCCGAAATACCGCCCATGGGCTTTTGACCTGCTGGCATAGATTTGCAAAGACGAATTGTGCAGCGGTAGCAATCGAAGCTCGAGGACTGGTTCGCGAGATGATGCAAGGTCTGCGCTGAGGGCTGAGGACCGCCGTAACCGGTTCATGGAGAAGTATTTGGCTCAATCGACACACCTTGAACAGACCATCGACGGTCCGCTCGAATTTACGGGCGTTGGGTTACACTCCGGTGCGCCTGTAACCATGCGCTTGCTGCCTGCACCGGGCGGCTCAGGAATCGTATTCCGGCGGACAGATCTGGACAATTTTGAGATTCCCGCCACGGGCCGGAATGTGGCCAAGGTGAGCTACGCAACCAGCTTGATGCGGCAAGGCGTTCTGATTTCGACAACCGAGCATCTGCTCTCGGCATGCATCGGCATGGGAGTCGACAACGTCATTGTTGAGCTCGATAACCTGGAGTTGCCGATCCTTGACGGCAGCGCATTGCCCTACGTTGAGGCGTTTCTGTCCGTCGGGATCAGGGTGCAACGACGTAAGCGCGAGACCATCAGGGTGCTCAAACCCGTTGAGGTTCGCGAGGGCAACAAGTTCATCGGCGTTTATCCCGGATCGGGGTACCGGATTTCGTATGCCATCGATTTCCCCGCGCCCATTGGGAAGCTGAAGACATGCGTTGACCTGGCTGCCGAGATGTACGGCGAGGAGATTGCCCCGGCGCGAACCTTTGGCTACAAAGCCGATGAGCAGAAGCTCAAAGATATGGGCCTGATTCGCGGCGCAAGCAGCCAGAACGCGATTATTTTGGGCGCGAGGGGACCGGAAAACGGGCCGCTTCGCTTCGAGGATGAATACGTGCGCCACAAGGTATTGGATCTGATCGGGGACCTGGCGCTTGCCGGCAAGCGGATTGAAGGCCACGTAGTGGCGGAACGCGCCGGACACGCAATGCACACAGCGTTCGTTTTGCGACTCTTGAAAGACAGGTCGGCGTGGGAGCTGGCGCCAATTCCGATTGCTGAGGCATCAACCGAAGGGCGCTCGGACGAAGTGGTTGGCGCGCCGGTGCTGGCCGGGGCGTAAAGCGCTTCAAAAAGCCGAGATTCGTGGTTTCCCAGCCCGGAAATGCAAGTTCCCTCCATATCGCTCAGGACAGGTTCCAACACACCTGCCCAGCCCGCATTCGCGGCATGATCGTCGCGATCAAATCAAGTAAACAAAATTCGCATCGGAGCGAGCGCGTCGTAGCTTTTGCCCTCGTCGGCCAGCTTTCCGGTTTCAGGGTCGCGGGCAAAAACGCTAATCACGTTCGAGTCCTGATTCGCGACCAGCATCCAGCGTTCAGTGGGGTCGAGCGTGAAATTGCGCGGTGTTTTGCCTCCGCAGTTGGAGCGGACCATGGGAGTGAGCGCGCCCGACTCTGGATCCGCGGAGAAGGCGTAGAGGAAATCGTTATCGCGGTTTGCAAAGTAGACGAAGCGGCCATCTTTGGTGATGACTGTATCGCAGGCGCGAGTGGGGCCGTGATAGCCGGCGGGCAAAAGCTCGATGCGTTTGACGAGAGACAGGCTGCCACCGTTCGAATGCCACTCAAGCACATCGACCGTAGAGACAAGTTCGTTGACCGAATAAGCAGTGTGGCCGTTGGGGTGAAAGTGCAGCGTTCGCGGACCTGAGCCTGGTGCAGCCGTGTAGGTTCCTGTGTGCGCGAGCATCGACGTCGCCGGGTCCAGGCGATAGATATGGATGCAGTCGCCGCCCAGGTCATTGATGTAGGCGTAGCGATTGTCGGGCGAGAAGGACGAAAAGTGGGCGTGTGCGGATTCCTGACGGTCGGCGTTGGGGCCGTGGTACTGGTAGTGCTCCGTCCAAACGGCCTCGCTCAGTTTCCCGCCCGAGACGCGGAAGCTTGCGGCGCTGCCCCCCATGTAATCGGCAGCGATGAGCGTCTGGCCGGTCGAATCGACAGCCACGTGACAGGTGCCCACGCTGGCGGAGGGACGCGCTGAGAGTGGTTTGAGTTCGTCCGAGTCAAGCTGGAAGCTGGCGACTTCGCCGGCGGCCTTCCCTTCGAAGGAATTTATCTCGCAGGCGGCGAAAATGTGATTCCCGCCTGGAGAGAAGCAGAGCCAATCGACATTCGGTACCTTGGCTGCGACACCCGCAGGGCTGAGCGATGCCGTCGCCGGATCCCAATCGTAGGCGAGGATGCCATCGGGCGCGCCGGAACCAACAAAGACGCGGGTTCGCGCGGGCGTGGTGTTTTCCTGGGCAGCGATCAAATTGGAAGCAGCAACAACTGTGGCGGCGGAGGCGGTCTTAATAAAATCCCGGCGGGAGAGGTCTCTCATGGCGAAAATCATTTTCGCCGATGGGGCCAATAGTACGCCACTAGGGAGATTGCGGAACTGCGCAGAAGGGCCGAGCGCCGCTCACCCCTTTCTATGCTTTCACTCGAGTTTGAAGACGACGTTGACGGTGGTTTCGACCTCGACGGGCTGGCCATTGAGCAGATACGGACGATAAACCCACTGCGCAACCGCGTCCATCGCTGCCTGGGTGAACATGGGCGAACCACTGACGACATGCAGATTCTCAATGCGCCCCGCCTTTGAGATGGTGGCTGACAGAACTACCGTTCCCTCAAGATGCGCGGCCTGGGGTATAGGCGGATATTTTGGAATGACCTGGCGAATGACCAAACCCTGCATCACGCCAGAAGAGACGGGAGTCGGTGCCTTCGGCTTCGATTCGACGACAGTCACGTGATGCTCGCCATTAAAGGGACTGTCGGAGCTCGCGCTGTTACCGTTGGCCATCTCATCCCAGTTCCCCGGCCGGTCGACGATTTCGGGCTTGGTGACAATTTCGATACTGTTGGGAATTGTTCGTGGCGCAGAGAAGGTGTAGGGGTCGAAGGTCGGGCGCACCATTACTGCGCCCGGCGGGACGTGAATCGGCTTGGGCGCTTCCGGCTGAGGAGCCGGCGCCTCCATCAACATGATGTTGTTTATGCCCGGAAGAGCCTCAGGGTAGATGAGGGGAATGAGAATCAACGCCAGCAGCACCGATGCGTTCAGCGCAAAGGTCACGAGCATCCATCTCGGGCTGCGCGTGCGGATCTTTCCTGTGGATTCGAACGTGGAGTCTTCAAACATGACGTGCCTCCCGATGCGTGACGAAAATGGCGCGAACGGGAAGAGCAAAGGTGTGCGGACGCGATAGGGAGTTGCCGCGCCGCGCGTAATCCGACGCGAGGCGCCCCAATTCAAGGTCCGCCGCTCATCCCGATCAGAACCACTGTGCACATGTAGACACCGTGGCGCGATAAACTGTTCCAGCGCTGAGAAGGATAATTGAGAAAAGCTTCTCCGGGAATCAATCTGTCCATTTCGGGGATCCAGAATCTGACCATGAATCGGCTTCAAAAACTCTTCATAGCGTTTATCGCCGCCGGCTTTGCCGCATTGAGCGCGCAGACTCCGCTCTCGAATGCGCCCGACCCAGCTGCAACGATCAACTACATTCATGCAAGCTGGGACTCGCTGACCCGTTCGGTAAATGATTGTGGCGCCTTCGCTGATCCAAAGGTGCTTGGGACGCCTGTGATGTACCTGCCGGCGGAGGTGCCGATTCCCGCTGCTGTAAAGGCGCTTGAAGAGAAGTGCCATGCGGGCGTGATGAACCTGCCGCGAAGAATTGAGAAGCTGGGCGATCTGATGCCGCAGGAACTCGCGACCGAAGGGCTGCTCTATCTGCCCAATCCATATGTTGTGCCGGGAGGCCGTTTCAACGAGATGTACGGCTGGGACAGCTTTTTTATTCTTCTGGGATTGGAAGCTGATCATCACGAAGCTTTGGCCAAGGGAATCGTGGATAACTTTCTCTTCGAGGTGGAGCACTACGGTGGAGTGTTGAATGCGAATCGTACGTATTATTTGACACGTTCGCAGCCACCATTTCTTACGTCGATGATTCGCGCAGTGTATGAGGACAAGGAGAGCTTTGCCCTCACTCCACAGGGTCGCATTGAAGCGAATGAGTGGTTGGCACACGCCTACGAAGTTGCGAAAAAAGACTACTCGACGTGGACGCGACCGGAACATAAGGCCGGCGGGACCGGACTGGCGCGGTACTACGACTATGGCTCGGGCCCGGTGCCGGAGATGGCCGATGCGAACACGTACTACCAGGATGTGATCAAGGCGCTGGTCGAGCATTCAACCCCGCCAGGGAATGCGTTCCTGGTGAAAGGATCGGAACATCCCGATGCGGCGGAGGCAGCGAGACTGAAGCTTACGAGCTGCGACGTGAAGGCCAGCGTGGTGTGCATGCGCGCCTGGTTCGGCGGCTACAGGCTGACCAAGGATTTCTACGAAGGCGACCGGGCGATGCGAGAATCGGGATTCGATACCAGCGACAGGTTCGGGCCGTTCTCGGGGGCGACGCACCACTACGCGCCGGTGTGCCTGAACAGCCTGCTCTACCGATATGAGCGGGACATGGCGCACATTGCGCACCTGCTGGGCAACGCCAGGGAAGCTGCGCATTGGGACCTTTTGGCAAATCGAAGGTACGCGGCGATTCAGCGGTATTTGTGGCGCCCCAAAGAAGGCGTGTTTGCCGATTACGATTTTGTGCGCGCGCGCGCGTCGGACTACGCGTACATTTCTTCGCTGTATCCGCTGTGGGCGGGAGCGGCGACGCGCGAAGAGGCAAACCAGATGGAGGCCAGGCTGAGCGTGTTTGAGCGGCCCGGAGGGCTCTCGATGAGCAACACCGACACGGGCTTGCAATGGGATGAGCCTTTCGGATGGGCGCCGACAAACTGGCTGGCGGTCGCGGGGCTCGAGGCGTTCGGATTCAGGGCCGATGCGGCGCGGATTGCGAAGCACTTTGATGAGACGGTGGATGCAGGATTCGCTGCCGACGGAACGATTCGGGAAAAGTACAACGTGGTCGCCGGCAATGCACAGGTGAAAGTGAATGCCGGATACACCCAGAACGTGATCGGGTTTGGCTGGACGAACGCGGTGTATTTGAAGTTCAATGAAATTGCGGCTGAACCGGTCGCGACGAATTAGTCATTTCTCCTTAAAGTGTAAATTTTGGGCGCCCCACCCGGGGACCGTCCGGGTAGCGTGTCTTTGTCGTTGCGGCTCGTCATCCATCGGCGTTGCCGACCCGCGATGAATGAAACTGGCTGCGGCGCACTGGCGCCGGTGGAGACAAGCGATCATAGCCCAGACCGGGGTCCCCATGGACGGGTCTTGTCAGTGGGAACCCCGGTTCCGGCGCGATTTTCGTCTGCAGCGTCGCCTGCAGGAAAGTTGATAACAGGCTTTACGGCAACACCAAAGCTGGAGCGCCCCGGCGGTTTCAGTGCAAGGCCGGTGGTTCTTGTGATCGCGCTGACTTGCGGATGGCGCCTTCGGGATACAGCAACTCTGGCTTTGCGATAGGCGACATTCGCTTCGGGCAGCAGCAACCCAGGAA
>JASHVU010000227.1 GCA_030044455.1 Acidobacteriaceae bacterium
GTTGCGCCTGCATCCTGGCAGGTTGTGGCGCCGTATGTGGTAGTGCGGGGCAGACCGCGCTGATCGGTTCCGGTTGCGGATGACGGGCTGATGAGGCAGATGGCCGGGCTGCCGGGCATCGGCAGCACGGTTTGTGTTGGTCCGCCGTAGTTGCCGAGCGGAGAGAGGCTGGCCGAAGTTGTGGCGTTGCCAACAAAATTGCCATCCGTCCCGTTGGTCGGGCATCCCGAGCCGACGCATTCCCCTCCCGTGTCACCGGTCAGAACGCTATCGGTCACCGTCAATGTGCCACCAATGACATAAATGCCGCCGCCAGCCCCGGTGCCCGCGATGTTGCCGGAGAAGAGACTGTTTGACACTTGCAACGAGCCAGCGCTCAAGTAAATGGCGCCGCCCGCAGTAGAGCCAGAGGAGTTCCCTGAGAAAGTGCTGTTTGTGACTGTCGTAGTGCCGACGCTATGGATGCCGCCGCCGAATCCGCCGGTGGCCAGATTGCCAGAGAAGGTGCTGTTGGTCACCGTCAGCGTGCCGTTGCTGCCGATGGCGCCTGAGCCCGATGCTGGCGCTCTCATGGCATTACCTGAGAAGGTGCTGTCGCTCACCGTCAGGTTGCCGCTACTGAAAATGCCGGCGGCGAAGTTTTCCGCGGAATTGCCGGAGAAAGTGCAGTTGGTTACCGTCAGCGTGCCCTGGTTGAAGATGCCGCCTCCTTCGATCCCAAAGCCGTTGGCGATAGTCAGGTTGCTGACGGCCGCGGCTGTCACCCCGGAGCCGATACTGAACACTTGTACGCTGCCGCCACCGCTCACTGTCACCAAGTTGGTGAGCGTGTATCCGCTGCCGGACGCTGGGCCGGTAATGGAGGTGTTCGACGGGATGGCCAGCGTGCCGTTGGTCAGCGTGATGGTTGTTGCCGAGGCGAATACCGTTGAGTCGAAAGTGATGTTGCCGCCACCGGCCTGGCCCGCAGCAGCCAGTGCGTCGCGCAGCGTGCAGGTGCCTTCAGGCGAACTGGTGCAATTTGACGCCACACCACTGGCGTCATCCGTGGCCGCGTTCACCACATAAGTCGCAATTACAACTAGCGAGGCAGTGTTGCTTGTCGCGCCCGACCCGCTCTCGTTTGCGCTGATCGGACCGGTTGTATTGTTGAAGGTGCCAACGGAACTGGCAGCCACCGAGACAGAGATTGTGCAGGTGGGCGAGGCGGCATTGAGCGTGCCGCCAGTAAGCGCGATGCTCGAAGCGCCTGACGTTGCCGTCACGGCCCCGTTGCAGGTATTGGAAAGACCGCTGGGCGTTGCGACCACCAGCCCCGCCGGCAGCGCATCGGTAAACGCGATTCCGGACAGGTTCACATTGTTATTGGGCGGCGTCGTGTTGGTGTTTGGATTGGAGAGCGTAAAGCTCAGCAGCACCGGAACTCCGACCTGCGTGCTGTTGGGTGAAAAGAGCTTGCTGATGGTTGGCGGGAGTGCCACCGCCAGTGTCGCGGAAGCTGTATTTCCGGTGCCGCCGTTGGTTGAGCTCACCGCGCCGGTGCTATCGAGATAAGTGCCGGTGAATGGCGACGTCACATTCACCATGACCGTGCAGGAACTGTTGGCCGCGACCGTGCCACCGGTCAGAGAAACGGACCCTGATCCGGCTGTCGCAGTCGCGGTGCCGCCGCAGGTATTGGTCAGCCCATTCGGCGTTGCAACCACCAGGTTCGCCGGAAATGAGTCGGTAAATGCCACACCATTCTCCGCAGAGGTGTTCGCTGGCGGGTTCGTGACCGTGATGGCCAGCGTGCTTATGCCGTTAGGCTGAATGCCCGTGGAAGTGAAGGCCGCGGCGACCGAGGGCGGCACAAAAACTGTCAGGGTGGCCACGGCTGTGTTCCCGGTCCCACCATTGGTTGAGCTGACCGCACTCGTGATGTCGGTGAAATTGCCTGCGGTCGTGCCCGTTACGTTCACCGTCAACGCGCACGAACTACTCGTCCCAATCGAGCCGCCTGCGAGAGAAGCGGAGCCCGATCCCGCAGTCGCGGTCGTTGTGCCGCCACATGTGTTTGTAAGCCCATTCGGGGTCGCAATGACGATTCCGGCAGGCAAGGTATCGCTGAACCCAACCCCGGTCAATGCGACTGTATTCGCTGCCGGATTAGTGATTGTGAGGGTCAAAGTGGTCGTGCCGTTCAACGGGATGTTTGCGGGGCTGAAGGACGCGGAGATCGATGGCGGCGATGGCGGCGCGTTCACCGTAAAGTTCTGCGTAACTGTTTGATTGTCGAGCGTCGCGGTCGCACTCCCCGAACCACTGCTGGTAGGCGTCACTGACGCAATCGCATTCCCCTTTTCGGGACCGGTGCCGTCGATCGTCGCCGAGGGCGAAGCCGAAAACACTCCTACCGTCGCTGTGAAAGCGATGCTCAGCCCATCGAGTGCGCCCGGCCCATTCGGAACGGTGCCTGAGCTTGAATCGGTGTTCACCGACGCGTCGAGTTGAAGCGCGCTGTTTATATTTACAGGATTCGGACTGACTCCCAGGGTGAGCACGATATTCGGAGTTGCGCTCAGGCTTCCATTGGTCGCGTCGTAAAGCACAGCCTGGTCGCACCCGTCGGCGGCTGTAGTCGGGCCTGCATTGCATCCCCACCAGTTTTCAGTAGCCGTTACCGCGCCGGCGCCGGTGCTCGACGGCTCACCCGCCGAAAGGCCGCTGGCTCCGTTCGTCGAGGCGTTGCCAAAGATGCGGCTGTTGGCGATCGTGAATGCGTTGCCGTTTGCAGCAGTCTCAGTTCCGACCGTAATGCCGCCGCCCGTATTGGTGGCTGAGTTCGATGTGATATTCGCGGCCGCAACCGTCGTGGTGGCGTCGGCATTGTGGAAGATGCCGCCGCCCGAACCGGTCGCAGTGTTGCTCGAGACGTTTGTCCCGCCTGAAATCGATATGCCCTGCGTGGTGTAGATGCCACCGCCATCACCGTCCGCCGAGTTGCCGGTTAAGCTGCCACCACTGATGGTTGCCGAAGGAATGCCGCTTCCCGCAGGCACAGCACTGAGAAAGATGGCGCCTGCATCATCGGCGCCGCTCGCGCCGCCGGGATCG
>JASHVU010000228.1 GCA_030044455.1 Acidobacteriaceae bacterium
CTGGTTGCCGGTGTGTGCGTGATAGATCGCGGCACGAAGCTTTGCGCCGCCCGGTACTCCGTGCGTGAACCAGGTGGCAAACTGCTTCATCTTGCCCACCGGCTCCCACCCCACGGACGAAGCCCTGTCCGCGGCGACCCCGGGATCGCCCATGCGTGCGTCGCGAGGCAGGTCGCGCGTGGCCGTCTCTTCAGCCAGCAGCATCTCGAAGTAGGCGCGAATCATGTTGTAGCGATCCACAACTCCGGGAACATCGTATCGGCCGGTGGCAGTGTACTGGGCGATTTGTCTGAATATCCACGGATTGGCCGGTGCGGCGCGGCCGATCATCACCGCGTCGCAACCAGTCATATCGATCATCGCAGCGGCATCTTCGGGCGTGCGGATATCGCCGTTGCCAAACACCGGAATCGTCACCGCCTGCTTGACCGCGCGAATCCACTCCCACCGCGCCTGGCCGTTGTAGCCCTGCTCGCGCGTCCGCGCATGGAGAGCAACAGCATTCAATCCCTCCTGCTCGGCGATCCGCGCCAGTTCCACGCACACAATCTGCGCGTCGTTCCATCCCAGACGAAATTTGACGGTGAAGGGAATTGTTACCGCTCTGCGAATGGCCCTGAAGATTTCGCCGATTTTGGGCAGATCGCGCAACAGGCCCGATCCCCCGTTGCAGCCAACCACCCGTTTGGCCGGGCAGCCGAGATTCAGGTCCACGGTGTCGAACCCAGTTTGTTCAACAATGCGTGCCGCCTCTGCAAGCGTCTCGGCATTGGAACCGAAAAGCTGCGCGCCAATGGGATGCTCGTCGTCATAGAAGGTCAGGTAGCGCCGCCTCTTGGTCTCGCGCATCCGGGCAAGCCCGTCGGCCGATGTGAACTCGGTCATGATCAGACCGCAACCCGACTGCGCATTGGTGATCGCTCCCTCAATGGAAGCGTCCGTCAACTCCTGATCTCTGATCTCTGTTCTCTTATCTTCGTTGAAGAGGCTCGCATGACGAATGAACCGGCGGAACACGGTATCGGTGACACCCGCCATCGGAGCAAGCACGGTTGCCGGGCGCACGGCGACCGAACCGATGCGCACCAGGGCTGGAACTCGCGCCTCAGCAGGCATCTGGTGCTCTACCGGGTTGTCCCAGCTCTTCTTCACCGTGAATCCCCTGCGAGACAAGTTATCAAACTCCCGGCCGCAAGCTTCTGCAATCGGTCAGCAGGCCAGCAATTCCACCGTGCTTATCCTATACACGATCAAACGGAAAGCTAAGAGCTAAATGCTTAAAACTGCTTTTCCCCTCAACAAACCGAGGCCCCCGCCGAAGCGGAGGCCCGATGACTTCCTTGGCTGCCCCCAGGTCTCGATTTTGAGACCGGGGAATCTCGCTTACTTGGCTGCTGCCTCGCCGGCCTTGGCGTATTTGCGCCGGAACCGCTCCACGCGTCCCGCCGTGTCAACCAGCCTCTGCTTGCCGGTAAAGAACGGGTGACAAACCGAGCAGATTTCTACGTGGATGTCGCCCTTGTGGGTCGAACGCGTTTCGAAGTTGTTTCCGCAGGCACAAAGCACGCGCACTGCGGCGTAATTGGGATGAATCTTTTCCTTGGGCATCTCGTTAACTCTTGAAACCTTTCCTGCAATATCTCTATTTTAGGGGCAATGCCAAGGAAAGTCCATGTGCCGGCCCGGCCGCCGGACGGGTTGCACAGCAAAAACCTTACTTCGGATCGGCCCATTGAGCGAAGTTGTGTGTTTCCGGTTCGCGTGCGCCAATAGGCCCATGAGGTGCCCTTAAGTTTTGTTTTTCTTCGGAATATACATAACCCATATCAAGCGGCACCAAACCAAGGCCGCGCCGAGCCCCAGGGCCAGCCAGATGATGAGATGGGTCCAGGCTTGGTGCTTGTTAGAGTGGAACGCTGCCGCTTGCCACACCCAATACACCGCATGATAAAAACACATGAGCCCGAAGAAGCACGAAGCCATGATCCCCAGCACTCCCCATGCGGTTGGTTTTGGCGACGGTGACTTCGGCATGATCTTCCTCTCCGGAAACCCCAAATCGTTCTTCCGATTCCGGGCGCCCACGGTGCTGCGGGCTACTTTTTCAGCGCCTGTTCGATTCCCGCCTCAACCAGCGGCGCCATCACGGCGTAGCCGGCCGGCAAAGGATGAACACCATCTTTGCTCAGGGCCGCGGGAAGCCCTCCTCGGCTATCAACCATAGCAGAGTAGTAATCGACGTAAACATAACCCTTTTGTGCAGCATAATTCTTCATCCACTGGTTCACTGTTGCAATCTTGGGTGCGGGCTCCAATCCTGGGCTCCATGGATAATCGAACGCGGGCAAAATCGAACAGAGAACCACCTTGATCCCGTTCGCCGTGGCCAGATCGGCCATGGAGGCAAGATTTTCTTCTGTCTGCTCCAGCGTCATGGGCCCGGTGTTTCCCGCCAGGTCGTTGGTCCCGGCCAGGATCACAACCACACTTGGCTTAAGATCGATCACATCCTGCCTGAAGCGCACCAGCATTTGCGGCGTGGTCTGGCCGCTGATGCCGCGGTTCACGTAAGGCTTGCCGGGGAACGAGCCATCTGGCCCCTCGATCTTCCAGCCATCGGTAATGGAGTCGCCCATGAACACCACGCGGTTCTCGTCGGTGGCAGGCGGTGGCAGAGCGGCGTCTGCAGCTTTATAACGCTCCAGGCCTCCAAAATCCACTGCCAATTCGTGGTCGTGCTGAGTCCAGTATTCGCCGGTATGCGGCGCAGGTCTTGCCGCCTGCGGTGCGGCGGCCGTTGCCTGGGCGCTGAGTAAAGACCCTGCTGGGCAAAATGCAATCACTGCTAAGACAGCAACTTTCACAACTTCCAGCCATGGCACAAATGAATGGTTCCGGTCCACGTGAGCTTCTCCCGTTGTTGGCAGATACTGTTGCAATGCCAGAATTGTCTCCGGCTGTAACTCAATAATGTTCGCACTATCGCGCCTCCGATTGTAGAGAAGTAACCTGCCGCGCGGCGACGTTTTTCTCCCTCGGGAACCGAATGCAGCAAAATTTGCTGGCTGCCATTTTCTGATCCCTGACCCCTGATCTCTGTTCCCTGATTTCCATTCTCGTCTTTTCCACATTTCCATCCCTGCTTCGCACCGCAGCGCCATTCTTCCGCTTCGGCTAGGCTTGAAGAGATGACTGAGTGCCCCATCTGCGACGGTGTGGGACTGGTCCGGGTGGTTGACGAGGCCGGCCGCTGGGTCTCCCGCCCCTGCGAGTGTCAGCAAATGGAGCGGGAAGGACGCCGGCTCGCGGCTGCGCAGATCCCAGACCGCTACCACGACTGCACCCTCGACACCTACGAGATCTACCACGGAGCCGATACTTCGCTCAGTCAGGCGCTGCTCACTGCACGTCGCTTTGTGGAGGAATATCCGGCCGGTACCGTGGGCAAAGGCCTGCTCTTTACCGGGTCTATCGGGGTAGGGAAGACTCACCTCGCTGTCGGCGTGTTGCAGCGCCTGGTGCGGGAGCGCGGCGTGCGCGGCCTGTTCTGCGATTTCCGCGAACTGCTCAAGAACATCCAGAACAGCTACAACCCGCAGGTGAATACGACCGAGCTCGAACTGCTCAAGCCGGTATTCGCCACGGATGTGCTCGTGCTTGATGATCTGGGTGCGCAAAAATCCAGCGGCTGGACCGAGGATACTGTCGCACTCATTCTCAACTCGCGCTACAACAACCGGCAGACCACCATCATCACGACGAATTACGCTGACCTGCCGTCCGCATTGAATTTCCAATTGACCAAAGAAGAGCGCGCCGTTCGGGAAGACACCCTCGGTGATCGCATCGGCGACCGCATGCTCTCGCGCCTGGCGGAGATGTGCATTCGCGTGAAAATGACGGGCAAGGATTGCCGTCAGACGGGCATCAAGCGCGCCCGCTTCGGGTGACGCAGCCTGTTCCCTACTCCCTCAGTCCCTAGCCTGCTCTCCTTGACGATCGGCAAGAGCCTGTTCTATTCTCTTGTCGATCGTCATGGGGGAACTCTAGCGGTTCTCCAATTGGTATAGAGAGGAAGCAGTGCTCCTCAAGTGCGTTTTCCTTAAGAAAACGCCACCTGGCACGTCCGTCAAAACTCCACAGCGATTGGAGAACCGCCGTAATGCCGCCACCGGCCGATCTGCTTCAGGGGACTCTCGACATGCTTATTTTGAGGGCCATTGCCAACGATCCGCAGCATGGCTGGGCGATCGCGCAGCGCATTCAGCAGGTTTCAAACAATGTTTTGCAGGTGGGCCAGGGGTCGTTGTATCCGGCGCTGCACCGGCTCGAGTACAAGGGATGGATCAAGGCGCAATGGGGCGCGAGCGAGAACAACCGCAAAGCACGTTTTTATGCGCTTACTGCGGCTGGCCGCAAACATCTGGCGGCGGAGGTTGAGAACTGGGAGCGTCTGGCCGGAGCCGTCAACCTGGTACTGGCAGACATTTGAGGACGGAGGACGGCGATGCTCAGCGAAGTTTGGTCCCGGGCACGATTCTTTTTCGCCGGAAAGCGGCGCGACGACGTGGACGACGAGATC
>JASHVU010000229.1 GCA_030044455.1 Acidobacteriaceae bacterium
AACCAGTTTTACGTCTCACGCATTGAGTTCCAGGGCAACACGATTACCCGCGATAAAGTCATCCGCCGCGAGCTCATGCTCGATGAGGGTTCGGTCTACAACTCCCAGCTTTGGGAGTACAGCCTTCTCCGCCTCAACCAGCTCGAGTACTTCGACCCGCTCCGGGTCGATCAGGACTCCGAGGCCCATCAGGACCCTGATAACCACACCGTCGAGCTGCTGCTCAAAGTACACGAAAAGGGCAAGAACGCGATCGGCATGAACGGCGGAATCAGCGGACTCTCCGGCGCCTTCATCGGCCTCAACTACCAGACCAACAACTTCCTTGGCCTGGGAGAAACGTTGAGCCTGCAGGCCAATCTGGGCTCCATCAGCCGCCAGTTCCTTTTCGGTTTTACCGAGCCCTACCTCCGCAACCGGCCTATCAACCTGGGTTTCCAGATCTTTAACCAGAAGCAGGACTATAACGCCTCAAAAAGCTACACAACCGGGTCCGGCCTGTCTCCCAATCTGAGCGCTGCTGTAAAGTCGCTTACCCAGAATTACAACCAGGCTACCAAGGGCATGAACGTCTCAATCAGCTACCCGCTCAAGCGTCACGCCTTCCAGCGCATCGGTCTCACCTATTCGTGGACAAGCTCGAGCATTACAGCGTTCAGCACCGCTTCGCAGACTTTCTTTGAGACCATCGCCTTCCGCTCCGGCGTCCAGGCGTCGAACCCTCTGGCCGGCATTATCAATAGCTACGTTTCGCTCAGCTACGCCTACAACACGGTCAACAACCCTCTCCGCGCGCATACCGGCAAGGAATTTACGGCCGCCTTTCAAACTTCGGGACTGTGGGGCAATGTGCGCTATATCGAGCCGATTGTGGCCTACAAGCGCTACTTCCCCATGCATTACCTGATTTTCACCCCGACCGGGCGCAACACCCTGGCTGTGCGCGCGCAGCTGGGTTATGTGCAGGGATTCGGCGGCGACGTGGCTCCTCCTAACAACCGCTTCTACGCCGGCGGCGAAATGGAGATGCGCGGCTTTGATGTGCGCGCAGCCACTCCCTACGGCTACGTGCCCACCCGCGTCAACTTCCAACTCACCAATCCTGACGGTAGCTGCGTGCCCCGCGATCCCACCAACCCCGAAGACAACCAGTGCATCCAGGTGCCTCTCCCTGTCTACGGCGTGGCGTCCATCGGTGGCGACAGCAACCTGACCGCCAACGCGGAATATCGCATCCCGGTGATTGGGCCATTCACCTTCTCGTTCTTCGACGATTTCGGCATCGACAGCGCGGTGAACCACAGCCAGTTGAAGCAGAGCCCAGAGGGATTTGCCTCGCTCACCGCTCCGCTCTATGGCTGCCCGGTGTACAACAACGGCTCCTGCCAGGGAGGTATTCCAGGTTCCGAGGTTGGGTTCAAGCAGAATATCCGGCCCATCAGCGGCACCAACTTCGTCCCGCGCATGTCAACCGGCGCGGAGCTGGGCGTGTTCATGCCAATCATCAACGCCCCCTTCCGCATCTACTACGCATACAACCCGCTCCGGTTATATGAGACGCCGTTCTGTAACGAAGTTCTGATCGGCGGCAAGCAGGGCAGCTGCTCGGCCGAGCTCATCACTCGGGCCATGTTCCCGCCCGGCGGTGCCGGCGACTACAGCTATAATGAGGCGATCCAGGCCTACGGCTCGCGCTATATCTTCCGCGAACCCCGCAAGACCTTCCGCTTCACCATCTCCACAACGTTCTAAAAGTTTTGATGGCATTTGACGAGCGAGGCTGCCCTGGTTGGGCGGCCTTGCTGCGTGCGCTTCTCAGGACAACCATCTTCTGAAGGTCGGCATCCATGACCTCAGCCGGAGTACGGGCCTAGCGAGGTACGAAGCATGATTCGCTGCAGGCGCCTGGTTGTCCTTTTCCTGTCGAGCTGTCTCATCCCGATTCTTTCGACTCTTGCGGATGGCCAGATCGAGGCCACGTCTGTTCCCCTTCCTGACCGGGTTCCCCTTCCTGCCGAGGTCAAACCTCCTGCCTCCGCGACCTACCCGCAGATCGTGCGCATCCGTTACCTGGAAGGAGACGTGCGTGTGTCGCGTGGCAGGGAGGGCGAGAAGGCGAGTGGCTCAACGTGGGAAACGGCCGTTGCCGGCCTGCCGCTCGCAACAGGATTCAACCTGGTGACCGGCGAAGGGCGGGCAGAGATTGAGTTTGAGGACGCATCCACAGTCTATCTGGCAGAGAATTCCGCGCTCGCCTTCAACGACCTTCACACCACCGACGGAAATCCGTACACGAACATCGCGCTCCTCTCAGGCACGGTCACTCTGGATGTGCGTCCCATGTCTGCCGGCGAGTACTTCACCTTGGTTACTCCCACCGGCTCGGTCAAGTCGCGGTATCCCCGGCAGATGTATGTTCGCGTGACCAGCTTCGTTGACGGATCGGAGATGACCTTTCAGAAGGACATGACCGTCGGCTCGGCGGGTCCGCCGCCAACAACGATGAAGTTCTCTAAAGGCGACACGTGGGTCGATGGCGACTATGGATGGGTAAAATGGGTCGCGTTCGGGACCTCTCGCTCAATGGCTGCGTGGGATGCGTGGGTGGAGAAGCGCGTAACGGATCGAGAGCAGGCAGAGGCCGCAATGATGAAGGAGTCGGGGCTGACGGAGCCGATTCCCGGACTCGCGGACATGCAGGGCGAGGGCAGGTTCTTCGATTGCGCACCTTACGGCAGGTGCTGGGAACCGAACGATGCAAACGAAGATGACCATGACGGCGTAAATGTCGCGATGCAGGCGGCGCCGAGTACACAGACCACCGCCGCTGCCGAGGCCGCGCAACCAACCGGGACAACTGCTGCACCGGCCTCATCATCTGCAACTCCAGCAACCGACCGCAGTGGCTCGACGGCGAGCGGAAAGCATCCAATTGATCCGATTGATCGTTTGACAACTAACGGTAATGGCTGCTATCTCGATTTCTTCTATGCGCGGGTGGAGCGCGACCGCGTGACGGGCAAAGAGCGCGTAATTTGGACCGGGGAAACAAGTGAGCAGGTCAGCCGTGCGCACATGAATCGCTATGGCTTTGCGGTGTGTCATGCGGGATCCTGGATCCCTCGCCGCCATCGTTATGTGTGGGTAGTGGGCCACAAACGGCACCACCATCCGCCCATTCGCTGGGTCAAACAGGGCAGAAACCTTGTGTTTGTGCCGCTGCATCCACGCGATGAACGCGGAAAACCGCCGCTGAACCTGCGAGAGCGCGCCTTTCAAGTCAAGGATGGGGGAAAGTCGGTAAAGGTCGTGACGATCAATCCAAATCGCGAGACGAGAGTGCTTGATGCCGCGCCAAAGGAATTCGCGAAACCGTACTTTGAGCCTTTGGTGAGAGCCGGCGAACCGCGCGTGGAAGTGCACAAGCTGGGCGAGATACCGGTAGTAGCTGGTAAAGAACAGGGATTGGCGCTCGTTTTCAATCGAAAGTCGCAGAGCTTCCTGATGGAGCGGCGGATGACGCAAGGCAACAAGACGTTCACAGTGAAGGAGCCCTTCAACGGAACGCGAGGAACTCTACAGGCTCGTGTCGAGGGCATGGACGCGCGTGGCACATACAGCACGCGATCCTACTCTGGTGGCTCGGCAAGGTCGTCGGGAGGCAGCGGAAGCAGCGCGCGCGGAGGAAGTTACGGTGGCAGCTCGGGCGGCAGCTCTCGCGGCGGCGGAGGAGGATATAGCGGGGGCGGCTATAGCGGAGGCGGCAGCTCGCATAGCAGCGGTGGTGGCTATAGTGGAGGCAGCGTCAGCTCAGGCGGAGGCTACAGCGGGGGCAGCGCATCGAGCGGCGGAAGCAGTGGCGGAGGTGGGCGTCGCTAGGGAATCTCTGATCAAGTACGGAAAGTCCGATCCAGTTGCCGTTTTGAAAGGGCACGGCTTCAGCCGTGCCGAAAAGGTAGGCAAAATGAATGGGGCTTTAGCCCCCGAAGACAGGTCCCGCGACTTAATCAGTGCTTCTAGAGCTTCTTCGGAACTGGGAAAGGGAGCTGGCCCAGGTGCCGGGGATGAAATGTGAGTTTCCACATCGACGATAGATGCCCCAGGTGCCTCGCACTTGGGCACCTGGGATAGCACGAACCTTGGTGCTTCCATCGTTGCGCCCCGGCCCAGGTGCCGGGGATGAAATGTGAGTTTCCACATCGACGATAGATGCCCCAGGTGCCTCGCACTTGGGCACCTGGGATAGCACGAACCTTGGTGCTTCGATCGTTGCGCCCCGGCCCAGGTGCCGGGGATGAAATGTG
>JASHVU010000230.1 GCA_030044455.1 Acidobacteriaceae bacterium
GGATCGGCGGTCATGATGCCGTCCACATCGGTCCAGATCTCGATTGCGGCGGCGTTTACCGCGCCGCCCACCAGCGCTCCTGTAAAGTCGCTGCCGCCACGGCCCAGGGTAGTGGTCATGCCAGCCTCATTTGAGGCGATGAACCCGCCCATCACCGGCACCTTGCCTTTTTTGATCAGCGGAATCAAATGTTCCTGCGCGCGCTGCTCGATGAGCGCATCGATCGGCGCGGCCTTCTGGAACTCTGAATCAGTAATGATGACTTCGCGCGCGTCTACATAAGCCGCATCGATGCCCTGCTCGCGGAACGCGGCCGCGACAATCTGGCTGGAGATGCGCTCGCCGTAACTTACGATCAGGTCGCTGATGCGCGGGGTCAGTTCAAGAATCGCGGCCAGGCCACGCAGCACTTCGTCAAGCGAATCGAACTTGTTGTCGATTAGAGTTACCAGGGCGGCCGCATCTTCAGGCACCCTTACCAGTGCTGCGGCCGTATCGCGGTGCCGCGAGCGCAGCCGTGCGCTCATAGCCAATGCTCCGGTGCGGTCGCCCTGCGATGCACAGGATGCGGCCCGCAGCAACTGATCGGTCACGCGGGCCATCGCGCTTACAACCACTACCGGGTTGTTACCCTTTGCAACGCGGCCCTCGACAATCGCCGCGGTACGTCTAATGGCGGCTGGATCTTCAACCGACGTGCCGCCGAACTTCATGACCACCAAACTCATAAAGCTTCCAAATCAGCTTCTAGTCTCTTTCTTCCAGCTATTGGCTCTACGCTCTCGCGCAGCAGTTTGCTTCTTGCGTTCAGAATTGCTTGGAGAATGCCGCCCAACGCGCGCGGATTTTAGCAAACGTCAGTACCACCGGGAAAACCCACGCCTCCAGTGACTAGAGCACTAATGCCAGCCGCCACTGCGTCGCCGATCTCAACTGCTCTTTTGTGCTTCAGGCTTCCCGGACGATCGGGCGGAGCAGGCGGCTCGAGTTTGCCTAAGCTGGCCAGCATCTCAGCATTCAGAATTGTTGCTCCGGCAGCGCCGCGCACGGTGTTATGCGAGAGCAGCACAAACTTCCAGTCGAGCACATTGCAGGGGCGCAGCCGGCCCACGGTCACCGCCATGCCCTTGCCGCGATTTCGGTCGAGGCGCGGCTGCGGCCGGTCGTTCAACGCGCTCCACTCCACAGGCTGCCCTGGCGCAAACGGCAGTTCCAGCCCGGCCAGCGGCTTGAACTCAGCCCACGCCGCCAGGATGTCTTCGCGCGTTACTGCACGGCCAAGCTTGTTGCCCAGCTTGATCGAAACGCACTCAGTATGCCCGTCAATGACCGGCACGCGATTGCAGTGCGCCGTCAGCCTTGCAGGCAGCGGAGTTACGGACTGGTTCTTCAACTCGCCAAGCAGCTTCAGCGTCTCCGCCTCCATCTTCTCTTCTTCGCTGCCGATAAACGGAACCACGTTGTCGAGAATGTCCATGGACGCCACGCCGGGGTATCCGGCGCCGCTCACTGCCTGCATGGTGGTAACAAAGATTGTCTCGATGCCGAAGCGTTCCTCGATAGGCTTGAGCGCCATCACCAGGCCGATGGTGGAGCAGTTGGGATTGGTCACGATGTAGCCGCCCGACTCTTTGCGCCACGGCTGCTCCTCAATGAGGTGCAGGTGCGCGGCGTTGACTTCGGGAATGACCAGCGGCACATTCGGCGCCATGCGGAAGGCGCTGGAGTTCGAGATCACGGCGCAGCCGGCCGCTGCAAACTTCGGCTCCATCTCGCGGGCAATGGCCGCGTCAACGCTGGCAAATATCGCCTTGGGCGCGCCGTCCGGCTCGGCCGGTGAGACAGTCATTCGCGCGATTCGCTCGGGCAGCGGGGTATCAAGCCGCCACTTGGCGGCTTCGCCATACGGTTTTCCACTCGATCGGTCGCTGGCTGCGAGCCACGCGATCTCGAAAAGCGGGTGCTCTTCGAGCAGTTGGATGTAGCGCTGGCCCACCATTCCGGTGGCCCCGAGGATGCCGATTGGGTATCTATTTCTCATGGCCTTGAACATTCCAGTGTACAGGAGGAAGTGTTTGGCCACAGCAATCACGAAGCCCTGAAAGCCTTCGCCCAATCGAAGAATCGCGCAAACGGAGCGGGCCGATGGCGCCTGAAACGCCACCGGCCCAACTCAACTCTGGATAAAGATTACCGGCCGCGAGCGGCAAATCCACCGCCAGCCGCAACTCCGCCGCGCGCGCCGTAGCCGTATCCATGCGCCGCCATCCCCGCGCCGGGGCGGGCTCCGTAGCCGTAACCACGAGGAGCATAGGCGTAGGTTCGTGGCGCGCTGGCGTAGGCTCGGGGTGCGTAGCCGCTGCCGTAGCCGTACGGCCGTGCGGCATAGGGCCGTGGGCCAGAAGCATACGGCCGTGGGGCGTACGCAAAGGGACGCGGACCCACATATCCGTAGACGCCTACTCCGCCGCCGTAGAAGTAAGCAGGCGGCGCAACGGCCACGAAGGGTGCTGGCGCGGGGACCGCGTAAACAGGGGGCGGTGGAGGAGGCGGGGCATACGGGGCCGTGGCAGGCTGATCGGGCTGGTTATCGGCCATCTCAGCCGGCGCCGGCTCAGGTTCTGGAGCCGGCTCAGGCGGGGGTTCGTTTTGAGCCGTTGGTCTGCGGTAGAGTCCGGAAGGATCCTGCTCCAGCGGATTCGCATCGGGAACGCTCAGATCGTCCATCACCTTCAGCGTCAATCGCGTCTCTTCTTTGAGCGTGGGCCGAGGCCCGCGACGCGGCAGGTTGATCAAATCGATGGGCCACAGGATGGGAATCATCCAGGTAACCGTGTCGCGCACCGCGTGACCCTTGCCCAGAATCCGGCCGTATTGATCGACCCTGTAACCCGGCACATCGACAACACGGGCATCAATGGGGATGACCGTGTCCGGCTCAATCACCATGCGATCAAACTTCAATTCCATCCAGCCTTTACCCACAAAATGGCCGGGATCCTTGTAGTCCTCAAAGCGTCCCTCGAGAAAACTGTTGTACGGCAGCATGGAGCGGCCATAGCGCTCGGCAGCGCTCACCTGGCACAGCACGGGATCGCCGATGGCCATGGTCTTGGAGTTGATTTTCGGTTCTGAAACGGTGCATCCGATCAGAGAGCCCGCCGGAATGAGCCGCTCGCCGGCGGATGCGGTCACAGGCGTGGAAAGCAAAATCAACGGCGTAGCAAGCAGAGTGGTACAGAGAGCAAGCGCAATGCTTCTCATGGAGTTCCTCCCCTTTTTTTCGTCTTCCCCAACGAGTGAGGTTTTGACTTGTGGGCAATACAGCCGTGTTGGGCCCGGGTCGATACCCTGATGACCCAAGGCCAAGAGGGAAGTTGCGCGAGAAGGGAAAATAATTTTGCCGAGTCGGCGAACCGAGGCAATGAAAGGGAAGGATGTACGCTGAGACGATTTACTGGAGCAAGATGCTCGGTTCGGGAAAAATGCGGCTGGCTGCGTGAATAGGCTACGCGAGCGCCGCAATCACCGCATCGGCAAATTCAGTTGTGCCGGCCGTGCCGCCCACGTCGCGTGTGAGCGTCTTGCGCTCCGCGTAGACCGTCTCCAGCGCCTTCTGCACGCCGTCGGCCGCGGCCATCTCGTTCAGGTGACGAAGCATCAGGATCGCCGACTGCAGCAGTGCCGTAGGATTTGCCAAATCCTTGCCGGCAATGTCGGGCGCCGATCCGTGCACCGCTTCAAAGATTGCGCACTCCGCACCCAGGTTGGCCCCGGGAGCCAGCCCTAGCCCTCCAACCAGCCCCGCGCAAAGGTCGCTCACAATGTCTCCGTAGAGATTCTCGAGCAAAAGCGTGTCGTACTGGTAAGGATTCATCACCAACTGCATGCAAGTGTTGTCGATCAGGTGCTCGCCGTATTGGATGTCAGGGAACTCTTCGGCCACTTTGCGGGCGCAGCGCAAAAACAGCCCGTCAGAGAGCTTCATGATGTTGGCCTTGTGCACCGAGTGAATCTTCTTGCGGCCATGTTTGCGCGCGTATTCAAAGGCAAACTTGGCAATGCGCGTCGATCCTTTGTCGGTAATCACCTTGATTGACTCGACAACGCCGGGCACAACTTCGTGCTCCAGACCCACGTACTCGCCCTCGGTGTTTTCGCGCACGATGATCAGGTCGACGCCGGGATACTTGGTCTCAAGGCCGGGAAGATTGCGAATGGGGCGGAAATTCGCGAACAGGTCAAAACGTTTGCGCAGCGTTACGTTAATGCTCTTGAATCCTCCGCCAATGGGAGTAGTGACCGGCCCTTTCAGCGCGACCTTATTTCGCTCAATCGATTCATAGAGCACCGCAGGAATGTACTCGCCGTGAAT
>JASHVU010000231.1 GCA_030044455.1 Acidobacteriaceae bacterium
GTTGTCCCCGTTGCAGACCCGCAGCGCATCGTGGCAGTCACTATGAAGGTCGAGGGGCGCGAAGAGATCAAGACCAGCCTGGGGACCTTCAAGACGCTGCGGGTGCAGCCCACCGCCGATGCCGGCGTAGTGAAGAACCGCGACAACATCTGGATCTGGTACACAAACGACGACCGGCATCTGCCCGTCCAGATGCGCGCAAGGCTCTTCTGGGGAACCATCACTTTCCGCCTCACCGGAATGGAAGATAAGTAAGTGCAGTGGAGTTAGGTCCGGCTCTTCAAGGAATGATTGGTATCTATTGGGGCTGAGATCTCGATTCTGAGAACCTGGGAAATCTCAATTCCAAGAGGTTACGGCACTCGAACCCCCTTACGCTTCGTTCAGGATCACCGCGACACGGCCTGCCAGCAGTTCTGCGGGTGTTTCGCCAGGAGGAACTTCGAGCAGTTCCACGGGAAAAGCCGCGCTATGCGGCCGCAACACCAGCCGGTTTGATGTAAAGTCCACGTAGCGCAGCTCCAGGTGAGCGTGTTGCCGCACGGCGTACAGGTTGGGCCGATTTGGCCGGTACAGGGCGAGCGAATTGTAGTGCCGGTCAATCAGCGCGATCGCCTCAGGAAGAACCAGCGGCTCCATCGCCATGGCATCCTGTGCCGGAATGCGGACGGCCACAAACCGTTGCCATACGTGTCGCGCATTCGAGGCGCGGGAATGGATCGACGACAGCACCTGAGCCGGAAAGTGCAGCATCGACAGAATGGCCGACGGCCGTATGACCGGCTCAAAGAGCGCAACGGAATGCGAAACCAGCGGCACCATACCGAATTCCTCGCTGGGCGGAGCTGCGCTGCTGCGCGCCAGGGCCGGCAAAAGGTCGGCCGCAGTCAGCCGCTGTGCCGTAAGAATGGTGTCCACCGCCTCCAGCGAGAGCCTCCGCCGCTTGCGCAGAAAATTCGACAAATGTGGCTGCCCGAAACCGGTCTGCCTGGCCAGCAGACTCACGCTGAGCGTCCCTCTTTCAATCCTGCGCAGCAGTTCCAGACGTAGCCTATCGTGCATCTGGGAGAAATTCATCTGTGGATCGTTCGCCACCAGCCATGAGATATACGGACCAAGGTTTTCTCATGGAAAAGTCATCTGTCTTCATTGGCCTACTTTTTTGGCGTTAGCACCATTGGTCGAAAGCGTTAGCACCTAAAACCTCCGGCGGAGGTTGACTCATAGGGAAACTATTTCTAGATTGGCTTTACTTAATCTCGCATTACAGCGGTTCCGCAGCACTGTGTCCCGAAACCACGGCTGCCAGGTGGATTTTTCCTTAAGAACAACCCACCCTGTACCTAGGCTGGAAACGGCCACTACAACTGCGAAACCGCTCAAGCGCATGGGAAAACCGTCTCCAACGTTCGTCGCCAAAAGGCAAAAGGCGGGCGGAGACTTGCCGTCAATGGCAAGGGATGAATATATGCTGCCTCTCATTGGCAATCCAATTCGGCAAACCCCCTCCGCACCATGGGCTTGCGCAGGCCTCCTTCACTGGCGGCCAGGCGAGACTTTCCAGTATCTGCGCGCCTACGTCATGACAATCAACAAGGGAACGCAGGCAGCAATCCCCCATCGGGACACAAGAAGCCCGATTTGCCTTGCCTGGCTCTCTTCTCCCCGCGGAAACAGCAAAATAACAATCTACCGACGGGCGCACAATGAACGATGGAGAATGGGTCATGGAAGTGCGCGTGCAATTGAAAATTTGCGAGGGATGCGGCAGCCTTTTTTACCGCGCCCAAACTCAAGGAAGCATTTATTGCCGAGGTTGTGATGTAAAACTTAGAGATTTTCCAACACCAGAAAGTCGCAAACGCAGGGGCCGGCCAAGCCGTAAATCCCTGATTAGGGTTTGGGCAGTGGCTACAGCCTCAGGGGGTGCTCGATGAGCGCAGCGCTCCAGTTGCCCGGATTTTTCGGTGCTCAAATCAAGCAGGCAGAATGGCATGAACGAAACAAGAAACCCTCCACGGCAGCTGCAATCGAAAACATCAAAACGAAAGAGGCCGAACCGGAAGATTTACCAATAAGTCTGGCGTTTTACCGCAAGCATACCGAGAGCATGTTGCGCCGCTATCTCTACGCTTCAATGCAGGTGGGCAGGGCCCCCTCCATCCTCAGTGAGCCCATCGCTCGCGGATGGGCGTCGAGCCGGCCGGTTCGAACCTTCGAGGACGCGGTCATTTTCGTCCTCGACATTGAAAAATGCCTCGACCAGATGGGCCAACTCGACCGGAAGTTGATCAGCCGGATCGTCCTCCAGGAATACACCCAGCCTGAAGCCGCGTCCCTTCTGGGAATGAGCACGAGATCCGTCTCATACAAGTTCCCGCAGGCCCTCGACAGGCTGACACAAAAACTACTCGACACCGGGCTCCTGGTTCTACCGCCCTCTTAATGTCGTCTCCGATCAGGCAAGAAAGTGGGTGCCCCACCCTTGGCGCGTCTTTGTTTTTTGCGCCAAGGGTGGGATAGCACGAACCTCAATCCACTTCCCTCAAGCCACGCAACAAAGTGGGTGCCCCAGGTCGCGATTCTGAGACCTGGGAAACCACAAGCCCCCACCCCGCCAAAGTCATCTCAATACACAAATGGCACCAGCCGCCACGTGCGCCGCATGTACTCGCGGTAAGCTGACCCCAGGCCTTCCTCGAGTGCCCGCTCCTCAATGGGGATGCGGTACCCATACGCAACCGCAAGACAGAGCGCCGGCAGGTAGATTGCAAGCCAGTGTGTCAGCGTCATCCCGATTCCAATATTTGCCACCAGCGATCCCAGGTACGATGGGTGGCGAATCCAGCGATACGGTCCTCGTTCTACCACCTGCTGCCCGGTTGAAACAGCCACATCGTAGGTGAAAAACCGCCCCAGCATTCGCATCGAATAGAAGCGGAACAGCGATCCGCCCAGCCAGACCACTATTCCCACATCGAATAAGACTCTCCAGTGGGCTCTGATAGAGAGGCCGGGGAAAGCGATGACCACGATGAATCCGATCGCCATCGCCAGATTTGCCGCTGCGATCACGATCCACTTCGATCCCTTATCTGATTTTTTCGCATTCTTTCCCGAACGCAGCACGACCGACAAAACAATCTCGGGCACAATACAAAGCCAGAACGCAACGATCCAAATGGCAAAGTAGGCGGGATGGCCGCTAAACGCTTGGGGCATACTCATAGGGCCCTCATGGCTGGCATCCTCAAAAAGACCACACTCCGATTACGCAGCGGATGCCAGGTATATACGAGTTGCCGGTTGAGCCGGTTCCATCCGGCATTGTCATTTTGCCCCGCAACCGCTCGTCTTTTTCATCCATCGAATCGGGTCTGCTATCGTTGACGCGTTGCGCATCGGCGTTCGAATGCGCTGCCGTGCGCAATCTTCGAGGTCCATCACCCATGATTCGCGTTTATCGATTCGCCGCACTCGCTCTTGTAGTCTCCGTTTCGTCCATCGTTGCCCAGCAGCCCGCGCCCACTACCGCCGCAACCGCTCCCGACTCCGACTCGAGCTACATCGACGCCCAGGGAACCGCGCACGTCACCCGCGTTGTGCCCGTGCCCGAGACCATCAGCCCCGAGGCCCAGCACAGCCTCGCGCAGCCAGTCCTCGACCAGGGTCCGCCGGAGTCGCTTGCCCAACGCCGCGCCGGCACTGACGCCTACACCGCACGCGCCCGCGTCGAGTGGACCAAGATCTGCCCCAACCAGATTGAGGAAACCAAAATCGCCGACGTACCCGTCCGCATCGTTACCCCAGAAGACATCTCGGACCAAAACAAAGAAAAAATTTTGATCGATCTGCACGGCGGCGGCTTCAACTCCGACTCCGGCTCC
>JASHVU010000232.1 GCA_030044455.1 Acidobacteriaceae bacterium
GCCTATGACGCGTCTGACTACTTCAGCAGATCGACGCCCGAATTCAAGTTGAACCTCCCTGGCGGCAACATTGGCGGGCCGATTTGGATACCTCACGTGTATAACGAGAACCGCAACCGGACGTTCTTCTTCTGGAATGAAGAATGGCGGAGGCTGATCCAGGGCAGTTCGCCTTCGGTGTCGAATGCCATTCTGAACAGCAACTTCCCAACGGCCGGTCAGCCATTGGACTACACAATCCCCGCCGGTGGTCCGACTCCAATCGTTCCTGTAACCACCGATCCAAACAAACTGGCCATCTACTCGAATGACGGATTGACGGCTGGGAGCCCCTTCCCGGGCAACGTCATCCCTGCTAACCTCATCGATCAGAATGCGGTCCTCGAAGTCAACGCGGGCACCTTCCCGCATCCAAACTACAATAACGGCACCCAGTACATTGCATCCATTCCACAGCCGACCGACGTCCGCGAAGACGTAGTTCGCATCGACCACGCCATCAGCAGCAAGTACCAGTTGATGGGTCATTACCTCCACGACACACTGGCGCAAAACTATTTTGGACCGCTGTGGGGCGATAGCACCTATCCAACTGTAGGCACGGCTATGACCAACCCGTCGTTCACGGCGGTGATCAAGCTGACACAAACGTATTCGCCCAGTCTGCTCAATGAGACCGCGATCCTTTACAGCGGAAACAAAATTACTCTCACCCCGATCAACGGAACCGGTACATTTGTCCAGCCCAGCGGGTGGACGGCAACCAGTTTCTTCCCGATTGCCGACAATTTCATGTCGAAAATGCCGGAGATCGATCTGCAGGGATCGCCTTTGAATGTAAATTGGAGCGCAAGCTACTATCCCTGGAAAAACGGCTACGAAGGCTTCGAGTATCGCGACGATCTATCCTGGACCAAAAGCCGCCACCAGTTGAAGTTTGGCTTCAGCCTGCTGCACGACTACAAGAACCAGCAGCTCCAGTACAACACCAACGGAACCGCGGTGTTCAACTCCAGCCAGTTCTCGCACGATTCGTACATCAATTTCCTGCTCGGCGACGCCTCCAACTTCTCCCAGCTTCAGTATCTCTACAACAAACATTGGGTGAACAACAACTATGGCTTTTACTTCAACGACAATTGGCATGTCACTCAGCGCCTGACCCTCAACATCGGGCTCCGTTACGACGGATTGCCGCATGCCTTTGAACGCTACAACCTGTTTGCCAACTTCGTGCCCGCTGATTACCTGTATTCGCTGGGCAACCCGGTTACAACGGCAGGCACTCTGACACCCAGTTCGCTCTCCACTTTCGAGGGCACGGGATACTGGAGCGGCGAGCAGTTCTATCTCAACGGCATGGAAGAAGCCGGTGTCAATGGCTTCCCGCGCGGAAATGTCAAAAACTATTACGACACCGTTGAGCCCAGAGTTGGGTTTGCAGACGACCTGTTCGGAAATGGAAAAACTGTTCTCCGTGCTGGAGTGGGAATGTTCTATGAGCGCGTCCAGGGCAACGACGTATACAACGCCGCTCTGAATCCGCCCTTTGCGTACATTCCTTCTGCCAATAACGTGTATTTCTCCAACCCCGATACCAGCGCCCTCACTGGCATTACGACCTCTCAGACATTTCCCTCTAATCTCACCAACATCAAATTCAACTACCCACCTCCCGGAACAGCGACTTTCAGCTTCGGAATTCAACATGAAATCGCTCCATCGATCATTGCAGTGGTGCAGTATGCTGGCTCCCTCGGTTGGGACCAGGACGATGACCGGGCGATCAACACCTTGCCTTTAGCCAGCCAGGATCCAGCCAGCCCCGGCAATCCTTACTACGATCGGGAGGGCGTAGCAAACGGGTCGTTGAATGCGAATGTGTATCGTAACTTCCCCGGCTTCGCCGGAATCGAGCAGGAAGAAAACGAGACCAATTTCGGCTATAACTCGTTCCAGGCAGGCTTGCGTATGGAAAACAAACATGGGTTGACTACGCAAGTGGCTTATACCCTGGGCCACAATATCGATGAGGTCAGCAACGATCTTAACGGGCTCTCCAACCCATACAACGCGAAATACGACAAAGGATCAGACACCTCGTTCGATCGCCGTCACATCTTCAACGTAAACTACATTTACGTTCTTCCCTGGTTCACCAGGAGCTCAAACCTTGCAGCCCGCGAGGTTCTGGGCGGCTGGTCGATATCCGGAATCACGGTTGCCGAATCGGGATTACCTCTCTATATCGGCTACACCGGCTCCGACACACTCGGTTTGGGAGGCGGTACCGGCAACCGTCCAAACCTGGTGGCGAAGGTCACCCGTCCCAAGAAGGTGAGCGCCTGGTTCAGCACCAGTTCCTATGCCGATCCAACCGCACCCTGGAACGGCGGGTCGAACCAGGGCTTTGGTAACGCAGGAAAAGACTCAGTCGTGGGACCGGGAATTTTCAACTGGAATCTGTCCCTGTTCAAGTCGATTCCGCTCACGTCGCAGGAAGGGCCGCACATTGAACTTCGCTTCGAGTCCTTCAACACCTTCAACCACCCGAGCTTCCAGGGCGTCGATACGGGAAGCCACGACGGCAACTTCGGCCAGGTGACCAGCGACTACGGTCAGCGCACCTTGCAGCTTGGCGGCAAGTTCATTTTCTGATCGCCAACGAATAGCCCAGGCGCGGCAAGCCATTCCTTGCCGCGCCCTCTCTTTTCCTCACGCTTAGGGTTGTGCGGAGAACCCCCACCGCCTTCGCGGCAAGCGATAATGCCATGGGAGAAGTAAGTGACCTCGGTCTTGCCACTGGGAATTCGTCTAGCTCTGGTTTCGCTGCCGCTGCTGACCCTGGCGGTTCCCAACTGCTTTGGACAAACAACAGCGTCGGCAGATCAGCAACGTCAGACAGCAATTACCCTCGAACAACAGGGTAACAACGCAGAGTCAGAGACCGCATGGCGGGCCTATTTGAAGGGGCATCCTGCAGATGCCGACGCCTATGCTCACCTGGGCCTGCTCGAAGCTCACGAGGAACACTACACTGAAGCCGTATCCCTCTACCGCAAGGCTTTGGCGCTCGATCCGGCGATGCCCGGCTTGCGGCTGGACCTTGGCTTGTCGCTGTTTAAGTCGGGCGCGTTGAAGGAGGCCATCGAGACCTTCAGCCCGCTTCTCAAGAGCGAGCCACCATCTTCACCGGAGGCATTACGTCTGGCCACCTTGATCGGGTTGGCGCACTATGGGTTGGGCGAATACGCGGCC
>JASHVU010000233.1 GCA_030044455.1 Acidobacteriaceae bacterium
CGGGCCATCGATTACATGCCCGGCTTTTACGCGGTGGGCGTTGTCGCAATCTTTTTGAGCAAGCAGAATCAGAGACTGGGCGACATGGTCGCCGGCACGCTGGTGGTGCATGACCGCGAGGTGGATACTCCGCACTGGGGCGAGATGGGCAACCGCACCTTTACCGCCGCATCGTTTGCGCCACCGACCCCTGAGAACTCGCCCTTGGCTCCGCCGCACCTGAGCGTGGTGTTGCCCACTCCATCTCTCACCAAACTTAGCGGCAGTGACCTGCAGGTGCTGGAGGGTTTTTTCGCGCGTCGGCTCGATATGGAACTGGCAGTGCGGGCCGCGCTGGCGGCGAAGATCGCGGCTGCCCTGTGCGCCAAGAGCGGGCTTTCAATTCCACCCGATACCAGCGTGGAGACATTCCTTGAAGCCGTTGCCCACCAACTAAGAGAAGTGGCGAGGATGGGATAAGCGGTTGCCCCGTCCCGGGCCCCCACAGACAGGTCCCGGTATGTGGGGTGGAATCCAAGCATCGCTTGGGCGGAAAGCGAAGCCTGACCAATTATGCTCTCAATGAAAGGTAGTAAAACCCTGATTCTCGACCAATTCAACCTCAGCGGTAAAACTGCGCTGGTCACCGGGTCGTCGCGGGGGCTGGGCGCAGGCATCGCTCTGGCCATGGCCCAAGCCGGAGCCAATGTGGCCGTACATGGCTCGAGCCGCATGCCTGAAGAGACGCTTCAGCAACTTGCTGCGCTGGGCGCACCCACTCTCGGCCTGGTTGGCGATGTTGGCGACGCCGAAGTCTGCGCGATGCTGGTGGAAGAGACCGTGGCACGCTTCGGCGCCATCGACATTCTTGTAAACAATGCCGGAACCATTCGCCGCGCCCCGGCCGTGAGCCACCCCGAAGAAGACTGGGCGACAGTGATTGCCGTCAATCTCTCCAGCGTCTTCCGCCTGATGCAGCACGCCGGCCGGCACATGCTCGCCCAGGGCCGGGGAAAAATCATCAACATTGCCTCCATGCTCACTTTCCAGGGCGGCATCAACGTTCCCTCATATGCCGCTGCCAAGGGCGGCGTGGGCCAGCTCACCAAGGCCTTTGCCAACGAGTGGGCGGGCAAGGGCGTGAACGTGAATGCCATCGCGCCGGGTTACATGGCCACTGACAATACCGCCGTGCTCCAAAAAGATCCCGTGCGTTCCGGGCAGATTCTTGAACGGATTCCGGCAGGCCGCTGGGGTACGCCGGAAGACCTGGCCGGCGCCGCGGTCTTCCTTGCCTCTGCAGCGAGCGACTACGTCCACGGGCACATCCTGGTGGTCGACGGCGGTTGGCTGAGTCGATGAAAAAACAGGCAGTAGGGAAGTGTGAATAGGGAATTTGAAATGACCGAAAGCCGCATCAAAGAAAAAGAAAGCCTGTGAGGTGCGGAGTGAACAGAATCGGATGGATCAAAATGGCGGCCGGCGCGGCTCTTTTTGCGGGCGCTTTGAGCGCGGTTGCCCAACCGCCCGCGCCCAGTGACGGCATCATTGGCATTGCCAACATTGCGCTGCGCGTGAGCGACGTCGATAAAGAAGTAGTCTTTCTGGGCAAGCTTGGATTCGAAAAGGCATTTACAACCACACTGGGCGCCAATTCGCTCGAAGTCTTTGTCAAGGTCAACGACCGCCAGTTCATCGAGGTCTATTCGCGAGACAACCCATCCCAGCCTCTCGGCTGGATGCACGTTTGCTACGAAGTCGGCGACCTGAACGCCCTTCAAAAGTACTACGCCTCAATCGGCCTTGCCGCAACGACGGTGAGAAAGGCAAACGCCGGCAACCTGTTCTCGACGCTTAAAGATCCAACCGGCAACTTGACCGAATTTACGCAATACATGCCGGGTTCGCGTCATACGCTCGACCGCGGGCAACACCTGGGCACCGATCGCATTTCAAACGAACTCATTGGGTTTGTGATGCCGGTCCGCGAAGTCGGGGTCATGATGGACTTCTATACCGGTCTGGGATTTCAAACGGAACAATCTGGCAGCACGGTTCACCTGGCCGCGCCCGGAGCGCCGGATATGCGCATTGAAATCAGCCGGGCTACTGCCGGCAGCCAGCCGCAAATTCTATTCCCCGTGCCCGATGCTCGCAAAGCAGCCGACCAGCTTGAGCGGCTTGGCGTGAACGCAAATCGAAGGGACAAGATTGTGTTTGTCCGCGACGAAGACGGAAATTCCTTCGTTCTGCTCGAAACCGGATCAAAAGGATAGCACCCGCGACGCCGGCTTTCGGCAGCGCCTCAGTTTGAAATCCACAGCCCTTGCGCTCGCCTGATCATGCGCCGATACTTGAACCATGAGAATCACGGCTGCAACGTCCGCTGGCTTGTCCGACTACCTATGAAGCTATAAGGAAATCGAGGCGCTTGCTGCTTAAGCGCACGACAGGATTTACGTTGTCGACGACGCGCGCACTTATCGCACCTTTACTGCTGGCATCGCTAGTATCAATCAGCGCCGCTCAAACCTGCCGCCAGATACACGGAAGAGCGGTTCTGTATCGAGGAGATGGTTTCTTCGCGATTTGGCACGTCGGAACGCGCCACGTTTTTATGCCGGTAGATAAACAATCCGCCGATCTAGTCTGTCGATATTTTGATTGCGAAAGCGGCGATAAGCAGCCGGCACTCTTCGCCGACTTCACAATCTGTCCGACAGAGAAATACAAGCCGGGAGCGGCTCAGCCTGCTATCGTGAGAAAAGTTGAACACCCGATCGTGGTGCCGGAATGGCCTCCAGAACCAAAGTACTGAGCGCCGGACGCGAGCTGAGCTACTGCCCGGCTTTCTGCAGTCTTGATCGGTTGCGGAGAAAAACCCAATCGAATGGCGAGAAGTGTCAGGGCATGACCGGGGAACCCGTCCAGTGGATGGGTCGCGTGCCGAAAAAGCCCGCAAGAGGTCCTCGGGCTTTAGCCCCTGAGAGGTGGTTTTCAAGAATTCCGCCGGGCTTCACGCAGCTTGTTAAAAGCCAGGCATCAGTTCCGCAGCGCGTGCGCTGTAACGTTGCTCCGTTCAGCGAGCAGCTGGGACAGAGCTTTCTCCGGGCAGACGTGATTCCCTTCAATCCGGTCCAGTTCCTGCTCAGTTTCAACCGCGGAGGCGATCGTAAGGAAGCAATAGAGGCAGCGGGTGTTGTAGCTGCCATTGTCGTTCTGTGTGCGGCTGTACATAAGGTTCACCTTCGTCGAATATCCATGTACTCTAGTCCCGCTTTGGAATCGAGGGGCGTGACTCGTGTCACCGGGGGTTGTGACGCGCAAAATCGCGACTTCTCCGGACGGCGGTCAGGATGGCACAGTGAAACCGCCTACAACTTTTCCCACTGATCTGGATGGCTGCCCAAATACCAGCACGGATCGTTACCGCCCTGAGGAAAGAGCGAAACCGAGCACGGCACTGCGAAGTCGCCCAGGAAGTCGTACTCTTCCTTCTGGCCCTTGAGCGGAACCCCCATGTAGCGATGCACCGTGATGGTTGCGGTGGGCTTGCCGCGCATATGGAAAAGGGTCCAATCGCACACCCACGCCGCCACAAAACACACGGCGAATCCGAACAAGGCGCCAGCCAGCCATCGACCCAGCAGTTGGTACACGGTTCAACCTTTCAGCAGAGAAGAAACCTGCGGCTTCAGCGCAACGCCAGTGAAACCAAGCCGCCGCGCTTCACCAAGAATAACGCTGAGTTGCGCCGCAGCCTGCGCATAACTCAATCCCTCTGATCGGATGTTCGAGATGCAGTTTCTTTCCGCATCCGCGCGGCCGAGC